>DBFNNF010000127.1:0-6592 GCA_048407585.1 Lactobacillus johnsonii
ATAAATAAAAAAATTGCATTACCTACTTTAAAAGTTAGGTAATGCAATTTTTTGTTACTCAAATTTTTAACTAAGATTATTCATCCCAAGTTGAATTCTTATCAGCATCTTCTTGAGCTTCTTTTTCAAGGCGTTGTTCTGTTTCTTTAACGCTGTCTTCATATTGCTTTTCAACTTCAATACCAATATCTGTTAATTGTTTATCAGCAACTGGAGCTGGAGCATGCATCATTGGTTCAGAAGCAGAAGCATTCTTTGGAAAGGCGGTAACGTCACGAATGTTGTCCTTACCTGCTAACATCATAGCTAATCGATCAAGACCAATAGCAAGACCAGCATGTGGTGGGAATCCCATATCTAAAGCATCCATTAAGTAACCAAATTGTTCATAAGCACGCTTCTTAGTGAAACCTAAGGCCTTAAACATCTTTTCTTGAATTGAACGTTTGTGGATACGGATTGATCCACCACCCATTTCATCTCCATTCATAACAATATCGTACGAACGTGCATGAGCTTTATGAGGATCAGTATCTAACAACTTAATACCTTCGTCATCTGGCATAGTGAATGGGTGGTGAGCAGCAATCCAGCGACCTAAACCTTCATCATACTCAAACAATGGCCAGTCAACTACCCATACAAAGTCAAAGACACCTTCTGGAATAATACCAGTTTCATGAGCAAATTCACGACGTAGGTGATCAAGTGAGTCAGTAACAACCTTCCACTTGTCAGCAACAATAACAATTAATTCGCCGCCTTCAAGATCAAATTCTTTCTTCAAAGCTTCCTTGTTTTCATCAGTTAAGAAACGAGCAATAGGTCCTGAAAATTCGCCATCTTCATATTTAACCCAAGCTAAACCTTTAGCATTGTAGCGCTTGATGTAGTCTTGTTTTTCTTCGATCTTCTTACGTGAATATTGTTTAGCACCATTCTTAACAGCGATACCCTTAACTACACCGCCATCAGCAATTGCACCAGAGAATACCTTAAAATCACTATCTTTAAAGATTGGACTTAAGTCATGAAGGTACATTTCATAACGAGTATCAGGCTTGTCAGAACCATACTTGTTCATTGCTTCATCCCAAGTAATGCGCTTGATTGGAGTCTTTAAATCGATGTTCATAACATCTTTCATAATCTTCTTTAAAAGACCTTCAGTATAGTCTTGAACACCTTGTTCATCTAAGAAAGAAGTTTCCATATCGATTTGAGTAAATTCTGGTTGACGATCACCACGTAAGTCTTCGTCACGGAAACAACGAGCTAATTGATAGTATTTATCAAAGCCAGCACCCATTAATAATTGTTTAAATAATTGTGGTGATTGTGGCAAAGCGTAGAAACTACCTGGGTAAATTCTTGAAGGAACTAAGTAGTCACGAGCACCTTCAGGAGATGATTTACCTAAAATTGGAGTTTCAATATCGATAAAGCCTTGTTCATCGAAGTATTCGTGAACTGCCTTCAAGATCTTTGAACGTAAAATAATTGCTCTTTGAAGAGTTGGACGACGTAAATCAAGATAGCGGTACTTCAAACGAGTTTGTTCTGCCGCATTAATATCATCCTTTATTTCAAATGGTGGAACTTTTGATTTATTTAATACGTCAATTTCAGTAGCATCTACTTCAACTTCACCAGTCTTCATTTCTGGGTTTACACTTGAACGCTTAACTACTTTTCCCTTTACTTCAATTACATCTTCATTATTCAATGAATCAGCAATTTCCATTAACTTTTCACCGGAATCTTTGTTAACAACAACTTGTACGATTCCTTCACGGTCACGAAGGTCAATGAAAACTAAGTTTCCTAAATTACGAACACGTTGAACCCAACCATAAAGGGTTACTTCTTGTCCTTCATATTTGCTAGTAATATTACCAGCGTAATCAGTTCTTTTGTCCATATGTTCCATGTTAATCCTCCAATTTATTTATAACATCTTGCATATTATTTATATCTTCTAAGCTAAGATCGATAGTTTTACCATCACTTAAACGCTTAATATTTAAAACGCCATTTTCTAATTCTTTAGCTCCCAAGGTAATTACAAAGGTTGCATGAACACGATCCGCTTTTCTAAACTGTTGCTTAAGCTTCTTTTGGTCAACATCATATTGTGCACTAAAGCCTTGTTCACGTAAACTACGTGCAACTTCAACAGCTTTAAATTCAGTTCCTGCACCAATATTAGTAATAAAGAAATCTATTCCTTCTTCTCGGAAAAGGTCTGGATTTTGCTCTTTCAATACAAGCATTAGTCTTTCTTCACCAATACCAAAACCAACTGCAGGTGTTTCTGGTCCATCAAACTCTTCAACTAAGTGGTTGTAGCGACCTCCACCTAAAATTGTCGTTGCTGATTCCCAGAGATTCTTATCTTCAACCATGAATTCAAAAATAATTCCAGTGTAGTAATCAAGACCACGAACTAAATCATCATCCATTACATAGTTAATACCTAATTGCTCTAACATATCAGTAATTGTTTTAAAGTTTTCCCGAGATTCATCATCTAAGTAGTCAACAATCTTAGGAGCATTAGGTAAAAACTTCTTATCTCGTTCATCTTTTGAATCCAAGATTCTTAATGGATTTTGACTTAAGCGGCGTTGTGAATCTTCAGAAAGTTGATCTTTAACTGGTGTAAAGTAATTTACTAAAGCATCATGATATGCTTCACGAACTTGAGCATTACCTAAACTGTTAATGTGTAATTCATAATTTTTAACACCTAATTCAGCGAGTAAATCATGTGCCATCATTAAAGTTTCTACATCTGCTAATGGACTATCAGAGCCAAAACTTTCAACACCAATTTGGTGGAATTCACGTTGACGGCCAGCTTGTGGTCTTTCATATCTAAAAGTATTGTCAATGTAATAAACGCTAAATGGCTTTACAACATCTGGTCCATAAAGTTTATTTTCTACATAAGCACGCACTACACCAGCTGTTCCTTCAGGACGCAATGCAATGTGACGACCACCCTTATCGTTAAAGTCATACATTTCTTTTGAAACAACGTCTGAAGTTTCACCACTAGAACGTGAAAAAACTTCATAATTTTCAAAACTAGGTGTTCTTATCTCACGGTAATTAGCTCTTTTAAAAAAGTTCCTAGCGATAGATTCTACTTTTTCCCATGAACCAGATTCTCCTGGCAAAATATCGACTGTACCTTTTGGTCTTTGAACTTTCATTTAATCATCCTTTAATATATTAATAAAAAAGCGCCCTTGAACTGAGTCAAGGGCGCAATAAATTAGCACGGTACCACCTTTTGCTTGCTGCGATTAACGCTCGCGAAACGATCCATTATCTGCTAAAGGTGTCACAGATCGCAACCTATCCGCTATTCTCACCAAACAAGCGGTCTCTGAGATAGATCATGCTAATCTACATTCTTCGTCATCGATAATTCCTTTTTAGCTTATATTTTTCAGTCAATAAAGTCAACCTTTGTAAGCCTTTACTTAAATATTTTAAATGTCTAAGACAATTGTAAAGGGACCATCATTTTCTAAACTAACCTGCATGTCAGCTCCAAATTCACCTGTCTCAACATGGAAGCTCTTATCTTCTAGTTCATGATTAAAGTCTTCCCATAATTGTTTTGACTTAGGTGGACGCATAGCTTCTACAAAACTTGGTCGATTTCCTTTTTTAGTATTTGCTAGCAACGTAAACTGACTAACGCTTAGAATTTCACCATTAACATCTTTCAAAGACAAATTAGTTTTACCATCTTTATCTTCAAAAATACGCATTTTAGCAATTTTATCAGCTGCTTTTTTAACTTGTTCTAGTTCGTCGCCATCCCGCAAGCCTACTAATAAAAGAAAACCACGCTTAATTTTACCTACGACTTCATTATCAACAGCAACTTGTGCCTTATTTACTCTTTGAATAACAACACGCATTAATTAATTGACCTCTTTGCTTCATAAACATTTGGCACATCCCTCATTCGACTTAAAATATCTTCCAAATGAGCTGCATCTCTAACTGAGACAGTTGCATAAATATGGGCCATGTTATTACTATCTACTTTTCCAGATATATTGACAATATTCTTAGTCTTAGAATTTAGTGCATTAATTACATCACTTAAGAGACGAGAACGATTAAAACCATAAATTTCAATGTCAGCATTATAGTTCTCTTTATTCTTATCTTTAGCTATATTTTCCCAAGCAACATCAATCAGTCGACCTTGCTTTTTAGCTTCTTCGGTTATGTTTGGACAATCTGCACGGTGAATAGTTACGCCGCGTCCTTTAGTTACATAACCAATAATTGGATCACCAGGAACAGGATTACAGCATTTAGCTAAATGCAGCATTAAGTCCGATACACCCTGAACCATAACACCATTATTATGCTTAACGCGCATAATATCTGCTGGAGCATCTGAATCGTTGTCTTCTTCTGTACTTTGCTGACCAGCGTTCATGATTTTTTCTTCAAGTTGACGCTGCTTTTCATCTTCAGCTTTTTTACGTAAATCTTCAGTTAAACGATTTGCGACTGTTGCCGCAGAAACTTCACCATACCCAACTGCCGCAAACAATTCTTCATCATTGTGATAATTGAAATGATCAATAACTCGCTGAACATCAGCTTTAGTCATAAATTCTTTAGGAACTAAATCACGATTTGACAATTCCTGTTCAATCATGTTTTGTCCTTTTTCAATATTCTCTTCTCTATCTTCAGCCTTAAAGAAGCGCTTGATTTTATTACGAGCACGTGAAGTTTTAACTAAGTTAACCCAGTCGCGAGATGGGCGAGCTGATGCCTGAGTTAACATTTCAACGATGTCACCAGTTTTTAATTTATAGTCTAGGGGAACAATTTTACCATTAATTCTAGCCCCAACAGAATGTGCACCAACTTCTGAGTGAATCATGTAGGCAAAATCTAACGGACCTGAGCCTTTAGGAAGTTCATAAACATCACCTTTAGGTGTAAAAACATATACCCTATCTGAGAAGATATCGGTCTTGACACTCTTCATAAATTCATGAGAATCTTTGGTCTCATTTTGGAGCTCAAGAATTTCTTGGAACATGTTGAGCTTTTTATTTGCATCTGTTTGCTCAACTTCTCCCTTGACGCCTTCTTTATATGCCCAGTGAGCAGCGACACCATATTCAGCAACTTGATGCATAGCTTCTGTTCTAATTTGAATTTCTAGCGGCTTGCCTCCAGGTCCAATAATTGTAGTATGAAGAGATTGATAGCCGTTTACTTTTGGAACGGCAATATAATCCTTAAAACGACCTGGCATTGGCTTCCATTTAGTATGAACTGCACCTAAAACAGCGTAACAATCTTTCACAGATTTAACTATTACTCGAACAGCTAATAAGTCATAAATCTCGCTAAAGTCTTTGTGCTTATTAACCATTTTTTTATAAATTGAATAAATATGTTTTGGACGACCATAAATCTCATACTTAATGCCTAAGCTATCTAAAGTTTGCTTCAAAGTCGAAATTGCATCTGCAATATATCCTTCACGCTCACTTCGCTTAGACTGCATTAAATTAACAATCCGATAATATTGTTGTGGGTTGAGATAATGTAAACTCATATCTTCAAGTTCCCACTTAATCGTTCCAATACCTAAGCGATCAGCAAGAGGAGCATAGATATCTAAAGTTTCATCTGCAATTCTTCTTTGTTTATCTGGGCGCAAATGGTCTAAAGTATGCATATTATGTAAACGGTCGGCTAATTTAACCATGATTACCCGTAAATCTTTAGCCATTGCAATTAACATCTTACGGTGATTATCAGCCAAGTATTCTTCATGGCTCTTAGATTTATATTGAATCTTACTTAATTTGGTCACACCATCAACAATAAATGCAACGTCCTTACCAAATTTTTCTTTGATATCATCGTTAGTTACGGGTGTATCTTCAACCGTATCATGTAAATATCCAGCCGCTACTGTATCAGGATCTAAACGTAAAGTTGCCAATGTTCCAGCAACTTGAGTGGGATGAATGATATAAGGTTGCCCGGAAACTCTGAATTGACCCTCATGTGCTTTCTTAGCAAATTCATATGCTGATTCAACAAAAGCTAAGTGTTCATCATTCATATATTTCTTACATTCAGCAAGAACTTCTTCATGAGTCATTTCATGATATTTTGACATAACGCATCACCTATTCTTTATTTCTTTTCTTTGTAAAAATCATCATGCCATAAACCAAATAATTCAAAACTTAAATATACTAAGCACAATAAGAAGTTATATTTAGCAAAGTGAATTAAAACTGCAATAGCAAAAACTACAGGAAAAAGAAGTAGCCACCAATAGCTTAACTTTCTAATTTGCATAATACGACCAATTTGGTAGCTTAAATAAGTATTAAAAATAAAGAAAACTAGTCCAATTCGCCAAACTCGACTTAGATGAACGAGTGGACAGATAATCCAAACAATTACTCCTAATAAAGTTAACCAAATAAGAGGCATAAATGATTTTTCATTTATTTTACTCCATGAAGCCTTAAAATTAAAATTTTTCTTTTCTTCACTATTTTTCTTCATTTTTCGC
>DBFNNF010000128.1:0-1412 GCA_048407585.1 Lactobacillus johnsonii
AGTTGGTAAGTTGTGACCATCAAACATAACTGATGAGTAACCAAGTGCAATACATTCCTTAGCTGATTCAAAGTCACCGTGGTCCAAGTTCAAAATAACTGGAACATCGATATCCATGTTGTCCATTTCGTTAAGAACTAAATCCTTAATTGTCTTAAATCCACCCATATATTTGGCAGCTCCACGTGATGCCTGAATTAACAAAGGCGTTCTAGTTTCCTTAGCACCTCTTAAAAGTGCACGAGTCCATTCAAGGTTGTTAGTGTTGTATGCACCTACAGCGTAGTGGTTTTCACGAGCAGCTTTGAAAATGTCATTACCATTTACTAAATAAGCCATTAAAAATATCTCCTTAACATTAATGTACTAATTCTCTTCTACTTTCATATTGTAATGATTTAAATTCATTTACAATATGATCTGGTGTAAATCCATAATCTTTTACAATTTGAAGACCGTCGCCACTTTCACCAAATTTATCAACTCCTATCACTTTTCCATTCAAGCCTACATATTTATACCAGCTCATACTTGCTCCCATTTCAATAGCTAATCTTTTTGGAATAGATGGTGGTAATACTTTTTCTTGATATTCTAAGGGCTGTTCGTCAAATAAGTTCTGAACGGGCATTGAAACCACTCTAACATCGATGTCCTCTGCTAATAATATTTTTCTAGCTTGTAATGCAAGTGCAAGCTCTGAACCACTCGCAATTAAAATGCCATCAGGTATTTCTTTATATGAATCTTCTGCAATATATGCACCTTTTTCTATAGGCGCATTTTGAGTAACTGCTAAGACAGGTAAAGCTTGACGGGTAGTTACCAATAGAGAGGGACGATTTGTGCTGTTCCCTATTAATTTCCATGCAGCCATTGTTTCATTAGCATCAGCTGGTCTAATCACATTTAAATTAGGCATTGCTCTAAAACTTGTCAGTTGTTCAACAGGCTCATGGGTTGGACCATCTTCACCAACTGCAATAGAATCATGCGAACCAATAAAAATTGATGGAACATGCATTAAAGCAGCTAAACGTACTGAAGCTCTTAGATAATCTGTGAATACTAAAAATGTACTTCCAAATGCACGATTTCCTCCATGTAAATTCATTCCGTTTAAAGCGGCTCCCATTCCAAATTCTCTAACTCCAAAGAATACATTTCGACCTGCTGGATTTTCTTTAGTAAAATTACCATCACCAGCTAAGTAAGTTTTATTAGATGAAGCTAGATCAGCAGCCCCACCCCAAAATTCAGGATTATATTTTGCAACTTGCTGTAAAAATGTTTGACTAGCTACTCTCGTAGCTACTTTCTCACCTACTCTATAAGGATTCTTAAGTTCACCTGTATTTAATTTAGAAACAGTCAATGTATGGGCTTTTTCAGGATATTCTTTCTGATATTTT
>DBFNNF010000129.1:0-3494 GCA_048407585.1 Lactobacillus johnsonii
TAAGTACTTGATACTTATTCAATAATGATGTACTATGTATTTAGTTATTTGATACAGATTATTTACTTGTTTAGTATTTATTAGATAAGTATAAATTAAGTATAGATAACTAGTATTTAGATATTTTTTAAGGAGCTTATGAAAATGAAACAAACGAATATTTTAGAAGTTGCAAACGATCTTGGTTACGGTAACGAAAAAATCACTTTTAATGGAACTGATAGATATATGCAACCAACAGTTATTTCACCAATTGTTCGGGTAACCAATAATACCATCAATCATACAGATAAAGATGCAGTTGAAAAAACTGTAGAAAATTTATTAAACGAAATGAATGTTGTAATTGACAATAAGCAATACTTAGTAGGTAATGCGGCTAAAAATTCAACTATTGAACATATTTCAACTGATATCAATGCACGTAAGGGTAAGGCACATATGAGTATGTCTAAGATAGTACCGTTAAGTACTATTGCAGCATATGCTGTGCAACAAGCCCATAAAGCTGGTAAGAATATTTTTTCACCAATTGAAGTAGATGTTGTAATGGCCAATAACTTACCTATTAATGAAATGGCCAATGATCCATCAGTGAAAGACTATTACACTAATTTATTTACAGGTAAAAATCATATTGTTATCTTTAAAAACTTTGATAATGATATTTCTGTAACAATTAATTTTAAGGAAGTAAATGTCTATAAAGAAGGTGAAGTAGCGATTTCAATTGCTAGACAATACTCTAAAGAGTTGAGAGAATATCTAATTAAGACTATTGGAGAATATTATCCTAAGGTTGACGCAAAAGAATTTCTGGAAAACGTAAAGAATATTTTGGGGATAGATATTGGATTCCAAACAGTTGATTTTCCCCTTATTATTAATGGCAATGGTGATCCATTTAATTCAACTAGTATTAATAGCGGGTATGGTAATGTATTAGCTAGCGGGTGGCAATATTTACCTCAATTAACTCAAGGTTATTCAGTTAAAGATGTAGTTGCTTTTCAAAATTTACTCAATAGCAAGCCTAGAACTGAGATTGATGAAGAAAATAAAAACTATGCTTTAGAAGCTGAAAAAACGGCTACTCCAGAATTAATTAGAAATGTAATTACTCGATTTAACAGCATTATATCTAATACTGAAAATCTTGAACTAGTTCTGTTGATGGGAGGAGGAACTATCCCATTGATGGAACGTACAGACTACAGAGAACAACTAGTTGAGAGCTTAAAGTTATATCGTTCTTCTGCGTTAGTTATTCCTTTAGATGAGGAATTTGCTACATATGCAAATTTAATTGGTTTAGAGATTTTAGCACATGCTATGGTTGCTAAGTATAAGTAGGTGAAAATTTATGACAGATGTTAGAACTTTTACTTTAAAAGTAAAAAGAGATAGTGTTGAGGATAAATGGCTCCGCCAACAAGCAAATGGTACGGCTTCTTTAACCTCATTAATTCAGATGGCTATTGAGCAGTTTGGTTATGAAGATATTGATAAGTTACTTAAAACAGCGTCTATAAAAAATGGACTAGTTAAGCTCTCTATCGGAGAGGTAGAAAATATAACTGATAAAAACTCCGATGATAATGAAAATGAGATAGTCAATGAAATAGAAAAACATGAGACTGTAGAAGATAGTAAGGTTAAGGAAGAGAAAAAGAAGGATAAGAATTCTGCTAAGGTTGAAAAAGATCCAAGTCCTGATGAAATATTAAATAATCCGGGACTATCCCAGTAAAAAAGGTCGTTAAATTTAGTGTTGATTCACTCAATTTAACGGCCTTTTAATGTCATAATTTTAGCTTTAAATAAAGAAAAAATGTATTTTTAAACATAAAAATCGTTTAAAACTACATCCGGTGTAGGAAATAAGTTGATTATTATGATGCTAATAACCAATTAATTAAATTAAGTTTCTGAATACGGCCATAACTTACATTGCCGTTAAAAGTATCTAACATTACCTAATATTTTTTACCATACGGATCAATTTTTACTATAAATCCTTATCATTTGGTAAAGCATCAATAGTCTCTTCAAAGAGTTGACTAAGTGTCTTGTTGTGAAGAGCTGCATATATTTTTGCTTTTCGTTTTTTGTCAGCGTTAATGCTTAATTGTACTGTTGTCTTTTTAGGTTTTACTTTAGTATTCTTTTCTTCTTTTTCTAAAATAGATTGTTTAATTTTTGGATTAGGTTTAAAACTCATTGAACTATCAAATGACATAATTTAATGTCCTTTCTATTATGCAAACTTAGCTATTTTATCAAATAAGATATTAAATTCGTTATATTTTTCTGAATTTTGACTCTTATAATACTTTCTATTTTCCATCCATTTTAAATTATTTTTTTGATCTGAGGTTAATTTATCAGCGCTTAACTGTGCAATATCTTGCATATCAGAGACAGATACACCATCCTCATTCGTTCTTCTTAATAATATCCTTTCTGGAATCTTAGCTATCCATTTGTGTTCTGTATCGTTATCAACCGCCTTTATGAAGTTCTTATCAATACTATTATTAGTATGACTAATTCTATTCGCAATGTAGTAAAGCTTAGCCTTGACAATGGTTTTACCCGTATCATAATTTATCGTTTCGTTTTTGCAAACTTCAAATCTTGTTTCAAAGTCAGCCATACTTTCAACACTGTACTTTGCTGGAGTGACCGGGCAAAAAACTACATCAGAAACAGCGATAGCATTGGCTGTAGCAATTCCTAAGTCATTATGGCAATCTATGATTAAATAATCATATTTTTCAACAATGTCTTTTACATGTTGTTTCAGCCAGAATAATAGAATTACATTTTTATTCACTTCTGGAACTAAACGAGATTGAATTTTATCAAGGTTGGTAGCTCCAACAATCAAATCAATATTTTTTCTTACATTAACTGGAACAACAGGTTGTCTGTCTGTTTCATATACATTGAAAATCTGTTCTACAGTACCAATTTGATCTGTTTGGTCATAAGTACGACTTAAGCTATTTTGTTGATCAAGATCCATTAACAGTACCTTTTTTCCTTGATGAGCAAGATAGCTGGCAAAATTAAAAGTTAGTGTTGTTTTACCAACGCCACCTTTCGTTGTAGCAAAAGTTACTATTTCCATATTTTTTCCTCTCTAAATAATAAATTATATTATCCAATATCATTATATCATTAAATCATTACATGATGATATAGCGATAAAGCTATATAATGAAATGATTATTTAAACTTATCATTATATCCTTGCGAGTGTATGGTCTACCTCAAGAAAATTTATTTTTAACCTAATATGGAGTTAGGAGCTGATTAACCGTTAACAAAAATATAGAAATTTATAGAAGAAGATAGAAAATTAGGCCTATTTAGAAAGCTAAACATGGAAAATAAGCTTTAATTCAATACTTACTTGTTTTGCTTTCCTTCCTTAGATAAACTTATGTTTGTATTTTAGGAGGTGAAGCAATGATTAAAACTCAAGTAGT
>DBFNNF010000130.1:0-1488 GCA_048407585.1 Lactobacillus johnsonii
ATACTTGAGAATCACTAATATTAAACTTAGCCGCTACCTTTGAAACTCCAATAGAATGTGTTAAATAGTAGCGTACCACATTTAGCTTAAAGTCAGAAGAATAAGTAGTTTTAGTATGTTTAACAGATACGGCAACTAAACTTTGACACTTAGCTTTATCAATCCACCTACGAATAAGAGTCCAATGAATATTATATTGTTTAGCTAAACCTTTTATTGAATCTTCATGATTTAAATATTTGGAAACAATTTCAATTTTTAATTCAGTTGAATATTTGGTCATAAAAAATACCTCATAATTATTAGATTTTATGTCTAACAATTATGAGGCACTTCATCTCCGAGGTGCTTTTATGGTTTCTAACTTATTTATTCATCATCGTTATGGTTAGTGAAGTAGCGGTAATCTTTACTCTTGTCAAAAATTACACCACGTGCGTTTTCACCGTTTGAAACGCTAAATACTGCGTCTGGGTATTTTTCTTTAACTTCTGCTTCCATGTATGAACGCATCATAGCGTTGTTTGAAAGAACTGAACCAGTTAAAGCAACGCGCATTGGCTTAGGATCTTCATAACGGTCTAAGCACATGATAATGTCACGGGCCAAAAGATGTGCTTGATCTGCAATGATCTTACGAGCATCTTCATCACCGTTATCTGCTAACTTAGCAACTTTAACAGCCTTTGAAGCAACTTCTGGACTAGTTAAGTTATAGAACTTAGCAGGAACTTCACCCATATTATCAACGTTGAATTCTTTAACGAATAAATCAATTAAAGAATTCTTTTCACGCTTGTCCCAGCTAAGAAGAGCAGCTTGAAGAGCAGCCTTGGTAATAGCGTAACCACTACCTTCGTCTCCAAGTAAAGAACCGTAACCACCAACAGCAATTAAAGAGCCATTTTGACGACCATTAACAACAGATCCAGTACCAGCAATAACTAAAGCACCGTCTGCTCCTTCAAGACCATTGTAAAGAGCAAGAAGTGAGTCAGTAATAGCACGAGTTGGGATGTTACCAACCATTGAAGAAATAGTTGCTGCAACTTCTGGGGCATTACCAACAACAGACAAACCAGCAATTCCGGCTAAAACTTTAATACAATCGCCATCAATTTTGTCACGCAATTCATTAACTGCTTGAGCAATATTCTTGATACCGAGTTCGTAGTCATTGTTGATTTGACCTGGGCCGGATTCAGCACGACCTAATTCTTTACCATTTTCATCATAAGCGATTGCCGTAGAGTGTGTACCACCTGCGTCAATACCGATCATATATTTCAACATAAATAATAATCCCTCACTGTAAATATTAATACTGGAATTATTGTACTAAAAAAAGAACAATTTGTGAACGCATTCAGCAAATCCTATATAAAGAAAAGATAATCTTAAAAAATAGAATAATCCTTAGTCTTTAAAACTTTTTTAGGTATTAGCATGATAAAATAAAAAATATGTGATTAAGGAGATTTTTAATGA
>DBFNNF010000131.1:0-1523 GCA_048407585.1 Lactobacillus johnsonii
TTTTACATTAGAAAAACAATATTTTACAATTACATCATAAAATGAATCATGAAAGAAGATAAAAAATATGAATTCAATGGATACAAACACAATAGCCATTATAGGAGGAATACTTATTGGTTTGATAGCTGTTATAGGACTAAGAAAATCTAATCCTACAAAGTTTGATGAAAGACAAAAAATGATTCGCGGTCGTGGATATAAATATGGTTTTATTTCAATGATGTTAGCAGATATTGCTGTCTATCTACTCTCTAACCTAATGCCAATTCCTAAATTTTTCTTTGTCTTAATTCCGATTTTCATAAGTGATCTCATTTTTATGACTTATACAATTTTAAACCATGCCTATTATGGTTATAACAAAAAGAACAATACTCCAATACTTTTAACAGTATTAGGTATTATCTGGTTAATAGCTGTTTTTATCAATCCTTCTTTAGAAGATAAAATTACAAATGGTTTTCTAAGTCTTATCTGCTTAATTCCAGCAGTTTCTATTTGGATTGATCGCTATAAAACTGAGAGAGATGATGAATAGATGAAAAACCTAAGAATGAAAGCTGCTCGCGCAGGTAAAGATTTATCACAGCAGGAATTAGCCGACAAAGTAGAGGTATCACGTCAAACCATTTCATCAATTGAAAAAGGTGACTACAATCCAACGATTAATCTATGTATCAAAATTTGCCAGGTTTTAGATAAAAAATTAGATGATCTTTTTTGGCCTGAAGATCAAAAATAAAAAAGAGTTCGTTAGAGCTCTTTTTTATTAGCGTTATAACCTAATAGGATGATGTGAGATGAAACCTGTGTATAATCAGCTCCATGAGTCTTACGCCACTCAGTTCATAGTTGTAGCATTTGCCAATTTTACAACCTTATTACCTGCTTTTAAACTAGTACTGATTTAGAAAATGTCCTTATTGATTAGCAGCCACTTTTCGTTTTTCTAGACGATACTGGGTTGGTGTTTTTCCTTTTTCTTTCTCAAACTGTTTAATAAAAAATGTATCAAAGTTATAACCAACCGAATATGCAATTTCAGTAATACTTAATCCTGTTAAAGCAAGTAGTTGACAAGCTATTTTTAGCCGGTATTGCTTAAGATACTGCATAGAAGTACAATCATAATTTTTCTTAAACAAAGTATTCAAAGATACTCTATTGATATGACTTACTCTTACTAAATCATCTTGAGTAATTTTTCTATGATAATTGGCAGAAATATACTGAATAGCAACTTGTAGGGGCTCTCTCATCGTTTTTTTGTACCAATCATGAACCATAATTATAATTTCAATCAATGATTTTTTAATCCGACAAACCCAAAAAGAATCTGTTTGAATTTGAATTTCTGCACTTGCAATCAGAAAATTATTAAGTACTTGACTGTTAATTTGCGTAGGCAAATGATACAGTCCATTAAAGCCTTCCTTGCGGTTAAAGAGCTCCATTCCTTTCTTGATTTGGAGGACTTTTGTGGGAATATATTTTTTCTCAGAAACACGTAAAGTTGAAAG
>DBFNNF010000132.1:0-3419 GCA_048407585.1 Lactobacillus johnsonii
GTTCAAGAAGAAGAATATTTCAAGAAATTACGCGATGAAATAGCCAAGCATTATTTTAAAGATCAAAAATTTCATGAAGTAGCCGCCTTTCAAAATAGACTAACTAATGATTTCAACATTGTAAAAAATAACTTTTTTGAATGGTATGTAACAGTTCCTTTTTATGGGTCGATGTTAGTAACCTCTTTGATTGCCTTGCTAACAATTCATTGGTCAATTTTTGTATTAAGTTTAGTTGTAGATGCTATTTCATATTTTTTACCTAAGTTAATTGGTAAAAAACTAGAAGAAGCTACAATTAACGTTTCCGATAAGAATAAAGAATATCTTGATATATTGAGTAAATGGTTTTCTGGTTTAAGCGAATTAAAAAGATACTTTGCAGGTAATAAATTATTAGAAGTACAGAGCAAAGCATCAAGGAAACTAGAAAAAGCAAATATTAATCAAACGGTTCAAGAACAGCTATTAAGTATCTTAAATAGCTTTAGTGCTTTGATTTCTACAATTCTATTATTAGGATTTACTGGAGTATTAGTTGAACAAAAGTTAGTCATTTTTGGTGCGATTTTATCAGTACAAAATTTTGCGGATAATGTGGCTTTTGGAATGCAAGAAACTATTGAAGGATTAACAATGATGCGTTCCTCAAAACCATTAATGAATAAAATTAGTGAAGATACAGCACTAATTGAATCGATCAATAAAGAAGAGACCAGTATTCCTTCCGTAATTAAAACTAATTCATTGTCTCTAAAATTTCCTAATGGTGAAATGGTGAAGTATCCGGACATAAATATAAAAGAGGGTGAAAAAATTCTCTTAACTGGTGATTCGGGATCTGGGAAGACAACCTTGTTTAAATTACTGTTAGGAATTATTAAGCCGAGTTATGGAACAATTAAATTTGAAGACCAGGATGGCAATCCTATTACACCTGATATGTCTAAAATTGGCTATATCCCACAAGAGCCTAATCTATTTCCTGGGACAATTAAACAAAATATTACGATGTTTAATAGTCAGCTTGATAATCGAGTAAACTTGGCAGTAAGGGATGTCAACTTAGAGGATGACATAAAAAAATTTAAAGATGGAATGAATTCTCAGTTAAACTTAGACAAATTAAATATTTCTGGTGGACAAAGACAAAAGATTGTCATGGCTCGTGCTCAAATTCATGACAGTAAGATAATTTTAATTGATGAAGGAACAAGTGCCATTGATCAGCAGGCCACTTTTAAGATTTTAAAGAAATTATTGCAAACTGAGGCAACAATTATTTTTATTGCTCATAATTTTAATGAAAATATGAGGAATTTGTTTGATCGAGAGATTAGACTATGAAAATCTTAGACAGGGAAAAATATAATTATTGGTAGTCATGGAACAGCAATTGGAACAATAATTAATTATTTTGATAGTAATTTTGATTATCCGGCTTTTTCAAAAATTCAACCGATTATGCCCTTTGTCGCAAAATTTAACTTTAGTGGTGATAAAGTAGACTATCGAATTATTGCTTTTAATTCTAAAAATTGAAAAAGATTAAGTTATACCAATATTCCAATAAGTAAAACCATATATTTAAACTAACATTAAGAATTTCTAAAGGTTTTGAACTATAATAATATAGAAAGTTAATCTTAAGAAAGGTTCTATGTTATTTATATGAAATACTTAATTACAGGCGCAACAGGCAATTTAGGAGAAAAAGTTACTCGTTGGCTGAGGACAATGACTCCGGAAACTAATATCCGAGTTGGAATCCATAACTTAAAAAAGACTAATAAATTTAGTGATCTTGCGGTAGAAAAAGTAAAATTAGACTATTTTGATATCAACACCCTCAAAGAAGCAGTTGCTGGCGTTGATCTGGTAATTTATATTCCCAGCATTACTTATAACTTGCAGAAAAGAATTACAGAATTTGAAAATGTCTTACAAGCTGTAAAAGAAGCTAAATCTAAATTGATTTTTGTAAGTTTTTTTGCAGATCAAGAAAATAATCCATTTGTAATGTCTCCATTTTATGCATATGTACCAAGAAGACTTGCTAGCTCAGGAATTGAATACAGTATTATAAAAAATAGTTTGTATGCGGATCCACTGGTCCCATATCTAGAAGAACTAATTAAACGAAAAAATATTATTTATCCAGTTGGAGCAGAACCACTATCCTTTATTACAAGAAATGATAGTGCTCATGCAATTGCTTGTTTGGCTATGCAGCCAGTAATGCGAGATCAAGGTCAAACTTATCTATTAAGTATGGATAAAAATTATAATATGGTTGAATTATCATATATTATGTCTCGAATCACTGATCATAAAATTGGCTATGCCCCTGTAACAACGGGGGAATTTGCAAAGATTTATGCCGCTGAAGGAGATGGAAAAGAACTTGCATCGATGTATGCCGGAGGAGCTAAAGGACTTCTTAGTGCAACATCTGATGACTTTCATCGCTTAACTGGTAGAGAACCAGAAGAAATGGAACATTTTTTAAGAAATGGCTATCAAATTGCACGTTTATAAAATAAATTAGTTTAATTTAAAATAAAAGATGTTATAATAAGTATAGTAAGTGCTTAGAGAAAAATTAATTGTAATTAAGTGTAGTGCAGTGCTGAGACAAGACCGTAAGCTTGCTATTAACTACACAAGCTTTTAATTTAAGGGATAGATTAAAAGCTATTTGCTTATTTTAGCTGTTATATACGAAAAAAGAGATCAGATATAAAATCTGGTCTCTTTTTCGATATGTTTAACTATAGGCTTTGATTAATATTTTTAGCTAGATAATCATAAAGCATTGCTTTTTCTAATTCTTTGGTGTCATAACCTAAGGTTTTAGCAATTGTATAAGCGTAAGCCCAAGCTGTAGCTGGTCCACGACTGGTGATGATTTTATGTTCTTTATCCACAACTGTAATATCAGTGCTAAAGTGGCCGTTTGGACATTCTTTTTCAATTTCCTTTTCAAAGCCTGGGTAACAGGTGTAGTTGGCTCCTTCTAGCAAGCCGTAGTGACCTAAAGCAATCGGAGCAGCACACATTGCTGCATCCCATTTACCTTCTTTATTTCTTTGAATCATAAGCTTAGCTAATTTTTCATTATTTCTGAGGTTTAAAGCTCCAGTTCTTCCACCTGGAAAAGCTACCAAGTCATACTCTAAAAGTGAATCATCCACAACTTTATCACAGGTTAGTAAGATATGATGGTCTCCGTTAATTTCTTTTTTATCAAGACCGACCATATCACAATCAATATCTAAGCGACGTAGTACATCAACGACACTAAGTCCTTCAACTTCTTCACAGCCATCTGCGAAGACAACAGCAACTTTTGTC
This sequence comes from Lactobacillus johnsonii, assembly GCA_048407585.1. GTDB lineage: Bacteria > Bacillota > Bacilli > Lactobacillales > Lactobacillaceae > Lactobacillus > Lactobacillus johnsonii_C. Next base: position 3,355 of record DBFNNF010000132.1, read on the forward strand.
ATAAAAAAGTCCTCCTTTTTATTAAGCACTATGCAACCTTTATTTTAACCCATTAAAATAGTATT
>DBFNNF010000133.1:0-3780 GCA_048407585.1 Lactobacillus johnsonii
TACTCTATATTCTCTACCTAGTTGAGATAGTGATTTATGATAATGTTTCCAATTATTGTAGATGTCAATTTTGTCTTGCTTAGATAATTTAGACATAATAAAAACCTCGAAATTCTTGTCCGAATTTCGGGGTTCATATCATAGCGTCTCTCCTTTTATTGAGTAGTAAATTTAATTACTTGTTTTCGTCTTTAGCAGCTTTGTTTAAGAAAGCAACTACTTCAGCAGCTCTCTTAACACGAGCTTTAGAATTCTTCTTGTTCTTAGGTCTTAAGTTTGGTGTAACACCTGTGTTGTAGTTTTCACCTTTACGCATAGATCTATACTTCCTCTCAAATAAAATTTTCGAAAATCTTTTATTATCATACCACGAAGAAGCACGTCACTTCAATACCTAGCAGATCTTTCCACCTAATTTTTTCATCTCATCTGCAGATAATTTTTCACCTTTAAATTCAGAAATGGTAACTCCACCATCAATAATCCCTTCATTTGAAGATAAAGATAGAACAGCATCACGAGCATTAAGGACTAATCCATCCTCTAAAAATGCTAATTCTTTATCAGATGTATACATGTCTAAGTCCATATTATTTTTAATTTTAATAGAAAAATCCGGATCCTTATGATCTAATAAAACAAGCTGAAAATTAGCACCGATTGTACAAGTCCCACCTAATTTAGAATAACCATTTGAGCCATCATTTAAGGCTAGTAAAACAACTTGTCCCGGTTTAATCTTCTTTTCTAAAGCCTCTTTAGCATCATCTTTTATTTTTAGTTCAATATTTTTTGCATCAAGCATAGTCTATTCCTCCTATGTTATTTACTAACTTAAATATAGCAGTTTTTTCTCTCCTTTCCCTAATAAAATGCTCAAAATGATATTAATAGGAAAGTTTAATCCGAAAAAAGCGTTGCGAACTTACGCTAAAGAGTTCAAAATAGTAGTGTTGATTTAATTTTAAGAGGGGACATTAATGACCGTCATCAAAAATATTGCTAAAGACCGTATTTTACAAATTACGGTTGTCATAACGATCATAAGCTTATTCTTCGCCCGCCCAAGGATTGAAGATATTAACTTCCACACACTATACTCAATTTTAGCGATGCTGACTATTATCCAAATTTTTTCTTACTTACACGTTTTGGATGTATTAGCTTATAAGCTCACAGCTAGCGCTAGAAGTACAAGAAGATTAACTGCAATTTTTACAATCTTATCAATTGTATCTGCAATGTTTTTAACTAATGATATAACCGTTTTAACTCTTATACCATTATATTTAACAATTGCTAAGCGTCACAATTTACCTGAAATTCTACCTGTTACTTTAATCGGAATGGGAGCAAATATTGGAGCTGCTTTTACCCCATGGGGTAATCCTCACAATATTTTTGTAGTTAATCGCTATAACGTTTCACCACTTAAATTTTTTAGTTGGTCACTTCCATTATTGCTGGTCAGTTTAATTATCGTTTTATTATTCATCTTTTTTGTTAAAGATAAACCGATTCCTACAGTACCTTTAGAAGATATTAGGATTAGTGTCAGACCGATGGTTTTGACTATTGCTGTTTCAATTTTCTTCTTCTTTGGTGTTTTTAATATTGTTCCAGCATATGTTCCAGCAATTGTTGCCGTAATTTTGGCTCTTATTATTAATCCTTCAATTATGTTACATGTGGATTATGCTTTACTCTTAACTTTCACATGCTTCTTTATTTTTATTAGTGATATCCAGCAAATACCATTTATCGTTACGCTTATTTCAAAGACCATGTTCTCTGAGCATTCTGTCTTCTTGACTTCAATCATTTCAAGTCAATTTATTTCTAATGTTCCTTCAACCATCCTAATTGGTAAATTTACTAATTATGCTGAAGCCTTATTCTTGGGTTCAAATATTGGAGGATTTGGTTCACTTGTTGGATCAATGGCTAACATGCTTGTTTTCAAAAGTTTCGTTGAAAACGGAACAGTATCAAAGCGCAAATTCTTCTGGGTATTTTCAGTTCTCGAATTTGCTGGTTTAATTATTTTGACAATCCTTGGATGGATCGTCTTAGACTTTGTTATTTAGATATCGTAAAAAAGCACAAAACTGTGCTTTTTTTATGTTCTAATTTTCTGTTATTTGGTACAATATTCCTAACATTTTTAGCTTAATATTTATGATAGAGAGAAAGGATTCAGTTTATGAGTTTAACCTGGATTATTATCATTATTTTAATTTTATTGGTAGCTATTTATATTGGCATCTATAACGGCTTACAAAAAGCTAAGGTGCATGCCGATGAAGCTTGGAGCCAAATTGATGTTCAATTAAAGCGTCGTAATGACTTAATCCCTAACTTAGTTGAAACAGTTAAGGGTTATGCTAAGCACGAAAGCGGCACTTTAGAAAAAGTAGTTTCATTAAGAAACCAATTAGTAAACCTTCCAGCTTCTGATCACGAAGAAGCTAATAAACTTTCTAATCAAATTACTGATTCGTTGAAGAGTATTTTTGCTTTAGCTGAAAATTATCCTGACTTAAAAGCCAACCAAAACTTCTTAGCACTTCAAGAAGAACTTACTAATACCGAAAATAAGATTGCCTACTCACGTCAACTTTATAACTCAACAGTTGCTATGTTTAATGAGAAGTTACTAACTTTCCCATCTAACTTAGTAGCTAAGATGCATGGCTTTAAGAAAATGGACTATCTTCAAACACCAACTGAAGAAAAGGCCGTTCCTCAAGTCAAATTTTAGGTTAATTAATGCTCTATCAACAAATAGCACGCAATAAGCGTAAAACAGCATTTTTGCTTGTTATATTCGTTATTATTCTAGCTCTTGTTGGTGGTGGGTTAGGATACTTAATTAACGGCGAACCATTTTCCGGAATCGCCATTGCTCTTATTGGTAGTTTAATTTATCTTTTTATTGTTCTTCAAAATCCTGGAAACCTAGTGATGAGCATGAATCACGGCCGAGAGATTCATGAAGAAGACGATCCAGAACTTTGGCACATTGTTGAAGATATGGCTCTGGCTGGACAAGTTCCGATGCCAAGAGTCTTTATTATCAATGATCCAAGCCCCAATGCTTTTGCGACTGGACGAGATCCTAAGCATAGTTATGTTGCCGTTACAACTGGCTTACGAGAACGATTAAATAGAAGTGAGTTAGAGGGCGTTTTAGGTCATGAAATTTCTCATATTAGAAATTATGATATCTTAGTTTCAACTATTGGAGTTGCACTAGCTGCAGTAATTTCTTTTATTTCTAACTTTGCCTCTCGCATTTGGTGGTGGGGTGGTAATTCCGACCGCGAGGACCGAGACTCAAGTCCTTTAGAAGCAATTTTTAAGGTAGTAGCAATTGTTTTTACCCTAATTTTAGGACCACTTGCTGCAGGACTTGCCCAAATGGCTCTGTCTCGTAATCGAGAATATCTGGCTGATGCGGGCTCAGTAGAACTTACTAGGAATCCACAAGGCCTAATTTCAGCTTTAGAGAAGATTTCTAACAGTGAGCCAATGAAAGATCCAGATCCATCAAGTGCTGGGCTCTACATTGAAAATCCACTTCATAATCGTGGGTTAAGCTCACTCTTTGATACTCACCCATCTACTGCGGATCGAATTAAGAGATTAAAAAATATGTAATAAGTGTCTGGAAAAATTATCTCTCCAAACAAAGAAGCGAACAATACGTTCTCTATATTGTAAAGAATGTATTGCTCGCTTTTTTCATGCTACCCAACTAATTTTTCAATATTATTTTTT
>DBFNNF010000134.1:0-2101 GCA_048407585.1 Lactobacillus johnsonii
CTCAATTACTATTGTTAGAACAATCAGGAGATGCTAAGAAAATAAGTAACGCAAGAAGTGAAATTCGTAAATTATCTAGAGAAGATAGAAAAAAATATTATCAATATAAAGGTGAACACAAGGATGAGTAGCTGGTCTGTAACCATTCCATTTAATCCTAGAGCTACCCCTCGTCCTAATTATAGAGTTGGACCGAGAAAAAAAGGTAAGAAGGAATATGGAGTTATAACTTATTATGATACGTGGTATTTTAATTATCTCGCTGCTATTGATACATACCTCAAAAAATATAATTTGAAAAATCAAGATTTTTATAAAGTTGTAAATGCACAGTATGGCGTAATTGCAAACATAGTATTTTATATCCATCCGGGAAACACTATTACTAAAATTAGTAAAATACCTTGTACTAATGTTCCCGACATAGATAACTTACTAAAAGCTATTTTAGATGGTATTTTTACGAAAGAAGATAGAATTAGTGATAGCCGGGTTGTAGGAGTTAACGCACTCAAGCTGAACGAGTTAGAAAACCCAAGGACAGAGATAACCTTATCAAGTTTAGGTGACTTTGATGATACGACTATGAGTCCATCTGAAACTGTTATTGCTAATGTTGCGGAAAGAAATAAAGAGCAGCAATTAAATTGGTCAGTTATACTCCCCTTTTCACCCAAAAGTGCACCTAGACCTAGTGTGAATTTTAGTGTTAGCACAGATAGTAAAGGTAAAAAAGTTTATAAGAAACATGATTATAATGATCGTTCTTATACAAATTATTTGCTTGAAATAAATAATTATTTGAACGAAAGTAATCTTTATAATGATAAGTTTTATAAAATTGGCCAATCAAAAAACGGTATAATGTCTACCTTTCATTTTTATTGTGCTGTACCAAAAAATCAAAAGAAAATACGCAATATAATGAAAAAGACAACGCCAGATATAGACAATTTATTAAAAGCCGCTATGGATGGAATTTTTAATGGAGTGAATATAGATGATAGGCGAATTGTTGGAGTTCAGGCTTTAAAATTTAATGTATTAGAGAATGCACATACAGAAGTTAATTTGTCTCCATTAGGAACATAAGGGATAAATATAAGATGGCAAATAACAATGAAAAGATATTAGTAATACTTAACGCTATGAATGAATTAGATCCTCTTATGAATAATTATCTGCTCATATTAAAGAAGAGATATACTTGGTCGAAAGAAGCACAGGCAGATTTCTATTCCATAAGAAGATCATTGCATCAAGTTTCTTCTAATTTAGAAAAAATCGTACGTCAAGAAAAAAGAAAAGAAAAACAACTAGAAGAATTAACTCTGAAAGTCCGTAAAGAAGCAGAAATATTGAATAATTATTATATAGAAAATGTTGATAAAAAAGGAGAACGTGGTTTAGAAGAGTTGATGGATTTAAAACAGGTAGATTTTACTCCTAGATATGCTGGAAGCATGAAAACTTATTTAACGCGAGTTTTAAGAGGAATAAATCACTCAAGGCTAAATTATGCACTGGAACGAAGACAGGAGCTAAAAGAAGCAAATATTGAACGAGAAGAAGCTATTATAAGAGTTTCACAACGATTAAAGGCTATTAGTGCTCGACAAGTGAGAAGTTTAAAGACGATAAAATTGGAGCATTTAAAGGACGAGTTGCATCCCTTAATTACAGAAATGAAACGTTATGAAATTAATGATCAGATTGATGTTTTAAATAACAAAATTATGCGTATAGATAATTATAGATTTGACCGTCCTCCCCGTCCATCATACAAAGAAATAACGGCTATTCTTAATTCTATAATTGCTCAAGAAAATAGAATTGTACGGGGATATACCGTCTTAGACTATGCTATACCACTTTATGATAGTTTAAATCATCTTAGACAATCAATTTGGGCTAAACGAGAATATGTTGGTACTCTAAATGCTTATGAAGCATTTAAAAGACGAGTTGTTGAATTAGAAAGTTATTATAAGAAATCATATGAACAGGCTAATGGTAAGCCTAAAAATTACCATGGGCATTATGCGGGGGAATATGAATAACTAAGAAAATGTTTGATTGGAAAATATAAAATCGTTGAAAA
>DBFNNF010000135.1:0-9051 GCA_048407585.1 Lactobacillus johnsonii
GCTACAAATCCTTGATTTGAAAGTTTCTTTTCAGCTCTGTCAACTTCAGCTTCAAGACGTTTTTCTTCCTTTTCCATCTTAGCGAGTTCTTCATCTACATTAACTAATTCAGTCAATGGAACAAAGATTTGAGCTCCTGGAATTACGGCAGTTTTAGCAAGTTTTGGTGCTTCAATATCAGCTGCAACGGATAAAGCTTTTGGATGAAGGAAGTTTTCTACATATTCAGCATTATTATCTAAAACAGCTTTATTCTTGTCATCATCAATTTGAATCATGATATCAATTGGGGATGACATCGGTGCGTTAACTTCCATACGGATATTTCTAACAGCCTTAATTACTTCAATTAAGAAGGCCATTTGACTGTCAGCTTCTTTGTTTTCAAATTCCTTATGAGTTTCTGGATATTTAGCTACCATAATACTCTTACCATCGTGAGGCATTGAAAGCCATAACTTTTCAGTTACAAATGGCATGATTGGGTGAAGTAAACGTAAGATTTGGTCAAGAATCCAGATTAAGTTTTCTTGTTTTCTAGCCTTTAATTCTTCATCATCACCATTTAAGGCAACCTTAGAAATTTCAATGTACCAATCACAGAAGTCATTCCAGATAAAGTTGTAAAGTTCACGACCAGCTTCACCAAATTGATATTCATCAAATAATCTAGTTACTTCACTAACAGTGTGATTCAAACGATCAAAAATCCAGCTATCTGCCAAATCAAACTTAGAAGTATCTGGCATATGAGCAGGCTGTGCACCTTCTGGCAAGTTCATAATTACGAAACGGCTTGCGTTCCAAATCTTATTGATAAAGTTCCAAGCTGCACCCATCTTCTTTGGATCATAACGAGTATCTTGACCAGGAGCTGTACCGTTAAGCAAGAACCAACGAAGAGCATCTGCACCATATTCATCAACAACATCCATTGGGTCAACACCGTTACCCAAAGACTTACTCATCTTACGTCCTTGTGGGTCGCGAATTAATCCGTGTAAAACAACATCGTCAAATGGACGCTTGCCAGTAAAGTGTAAACTTTGGAAGATCATTCTGGATACCCAGAAGAAAATGATGTCGTAACCAGTAACTAAAGTATTAGTTGGGAAGTAACGCTTAAAGTCTTCTGAATTTTCATCAGGCCAGCCTAAAGTAGAAAATGGCCATAATGCACTTGAGAACCAAGTATCAAGTACATCTGGATCTTGCTCCCAGTTTTCACTATCTTTAGGAGCTTCAAGACCTACATAAGTTTCACCAGTCTTCTTGTTGTACCAAGCTGGAATTCTGTGTCCCCACCATAATTGACGAGAAATTACCCAGTCATGAACATCGCTCATCCATTGTTCAAGAGTATGTTCAAATCTTTCAGGAACAAAGTTTACCTTGTCGTCAGTCTTTTGGTTTTCCAAAACTTTCTCAGCTAATGGCTTCATCTTAACGAACCATTGTTTAGAAAGTCTTGGTTCTACTTGAACACCTGAACGTTCTGAGTGACCAACTGAGTGAACAATTGGTTCAACCTTGATTAAGAAGCCTTCTTTTTCAAGATCCTTAACTAAAGCTTCACGTGCTTCAAATCGGTCCATACCAGCGTACTTGCCAGCTTCTTCATTCATCGTTCCGTTATCGTTCATAACATTAATTCTTTCTAAGTTATGACGATTACCTACTTGGAAGTCGTTAGGATCATGAGCTGGAGTGATCTTAACAAGACCCGTACCAAATTCTGGATCAACGTGTTGGTCTTCAATAATTGGAATGTGGCGTCCAACAAGTGGTAATACTAATTCCTTACCAACAATATCTTTGTAGCGTTCATCACCTGGTGCAACAGCTACTGCAGTATCACCAAACATAGTTTCAGGACGAGTAGTTGCAATTTCAACAAATCCAGAACCATCTGCAAATGGATACTTAATGTGGTAAAATGCGCCCTTATCATCTTTGTGAATAACTTCGATATCACTAAGAGCAGTTTCTAATTTTGGATCCCAGTTAATGATGTATTCACCACGGTAAATGAGTCCTTCATTATAAAGTTGAACGAAAACTTTTCTAACAGCTTTTGAAAGACCTTTATCAAGGGTAAATCTTTCACGAGAATAATCTAGTGAAAGACCCATCTTTGCCCATTGGCTCTTGATAATTGATGCATATTCATCTTTCCAGTCCCAAACTTGCTTAACAAAAGCTTCACGTCCCATTTCGTGACGATCTTTTCCTTGTGTGCGAAGTTTAGCTTCAACTTTAGCTTGAGTTGCAATACCAGCATGATCCATACCAGGAAGATATAAGGTATCATAGCCCTGCATACGCTTAAAACGAATTAATGTATCTTGAATTGCTGTATCCCATGCATGTCCCAAGTGCAACTTACCAGTTACATTTGGTGGTGGGATAACGATTGAATAAGGATGAGCTTTTTTATCGCCAGATGGCTTAAAAAGATCCTCATCAAGCCATTCCTGGTATCTTCCTTTTTCAACTTCATTAGGATTATATTTAGGTGCTAAATCTGCCATTTAAATTCCTCCAATAAAAAAGTCCTAGACAAATATTTGTCTAGGACGAAATTTTTCCGCGGTACCACCTACGATTAGGTATAGAACCTATACCTCTCTTATAAGCGATAACGGCGCTGAAGTGTCCGGATTAACCTACTAAAAAATTCAATTAATCAGCTAATCAAGCTACTAGTAATATTCTTTAAGTCTCTCAGCATATTGACTTTTCTCTGTAATGCGAAATTACTCCTCTTGATTCTTGCTTTGTTTATGATTATAGCATGAAAGAAAATAAGAAGAAAGCTAAGAATTAATCTCTATTTTCTCTAATCACTTTCACCAATTGAATTAAAATAGTTGGAATAATTGCCAAAATCACAATTAGCCATACTTCTTGAGCAGTTAATGGTTGAACTGCAAATAGTCCGTGTAATGCTGGTACAAAAAGAATTAAGGCTAAAAGTACAGTTCCTAATGCAAAAGCTGCCAAACTGTACCAATTATTTTTAAATCCAATCTTAAAAATGCTGTGTTGTGAGCGGCAATTGAACCCGTGAAGTAAACGCGCAAATGTTAAAGTTGAAAAGGCCATAGTACATGCAATTGCTGGTGTATCTCTTAAACCAAGTAAGAAAGCAGCAATAACACTTAATGAAATTAAGAAACCTTGAATACTAATTTGTGTAACAAATTTTTTATCTAACAAACTAGCTTTAGGATCACGTGGTTTACGTTTTAAAATATCAGGATTTCCTGGCTCCATTCCAATAGCTAAAGCTGGAAGAGAGTCAGTAACTAAGTTAATGAATAAAAGTTGAACTGCAACAAATGGAACTGGTAATGCAGCGATTGAAGCAAATAAAACAGTAATGATAGCTGATAAGTTACCAGATAATAAATATCCAATCGCATTACGGATATTTTCATAAACTGTTCTACCATTTGCGACAGCTTTAATAATTGTCGCAAAGTTATCATCAGTCAAGATCATACTTGCAGCATCTTTTGATACTTCAGTACCAGTAATACCCATTGCAACACCAACGTCTGCCTTCTTTAATGCAGGTGCATCGTTAACTCCGTCACCTGTCATTGATACGATATGATTTTTTCTTTGCCAGGCATTAACAATTCTAATTTTGTTTTCTGGTGAAACTCGAGCATAAACTGCTACTTTTTCAATTTGTTGGTCTAATTCTTCATCACTTAATGCATCTAACTCTAAACCTGTTAATGCAAGATCCCCATCAGTGAAAATACCAATCTTTTTCGCAATTGCTACTGCAGTTACTTTGTGGTCACCGGTGATCATCACAGTTCTAATCCCGGCTTCTTTAGCACGTGCAACGGCTGCAACACTTTCTTTTCTAGGTGGATCCATTTCGGAAACCAGACCAATGAAAGTTAAGTCTTTTTCACTATCAGTAGATAACTCCTCATCACTTTCTTTATAGGCAAATGCCAACACTCTTAGTCCATTTTCTGAAAAGTGATTATTCTGAGCCAAAATGTCTTTTCGATCTTGTTCAGTCATTGGGCGGACATCATCCCCAAAACGAATATTCACACAACGTTTAAGTAAAACATCGATTGCTCCTTTTACAAAAATTGTAGGAACAGTGTGAATTAAGTGCTTGGTACTCATTAATTTTCTATCAGAGTCAAAAGGCACTTCCTCTAAACGATCTAAATGTTCTCTTAACTCACTTTCAGATAAGCCTAATTTCCCGTCACCAAGATCAATTCCTGGAACTTTACGGTACATTTCTAATAAGGCTGATTCTGTTGGATCACCAATTTTTTTACCATCGGATAGACTTGCATCATTGTTCAAAACAACATCATATAGTAAATAACGGTGCAACTGATTACTTAAGTTCAACTCTTCAGGCTTAAGAACTTTACCACCAATATAAATGTCCTCAACAGTCATTTTATTTTGCGTTAAAGTTCCAGTTTTATCAGAACAAATTACTGAAACTGACCCTAATGATTCAACCGCAGCTAAGTTCTTAATAATTGCATGCTCTTTAGCCATTTTTTGAGTTCCCATCGCCTGCACAATAGTTACAATTGAGCTTAAAGCTTCAGGAATAGCTGCTACCGCTAATGCTACTGCAAATAGTAATGCATCTAGTAAAGGCTGACCACGCCACATTTGCAATCCTAAGATCAAGGCACAGAAAATCAAAATTGCAGTTGCAAGACGAGATGAAAATTGATCAAGTGAAACTTGTAATGGCGTTCTACGCTCCTTAGTTTCATTCATTAAGGTAGCAATTTTACCAATTTCAGTGTCCATACCAGTTGCTGTAACTAAAACATTTGCACGTCCATAAGTTACAAGAGAACTAGAATATACCATGTTTACACGATCAGCCAAAGGAACTTCTTTTTCAAAAGTCGTATCTAACTTGTCAATATTAGTTGACTCACCCGTTAAGGAACTTTCATTTACCTGCAATGAAAAATTATCTAAAATTCTACCATCTGCAGTAACTAAATCCCCTGCTTCAAGTAAGAGTATATCGCCAGGAACAACATCTTTTGCAGCAATTTCTTGTTTCTTACCATCTCTTAAAACCTTAGCGGCAGGCGCCGATAAGGACTTCAAGGCTTCTAGCGACTTTTCCGCCTTAACATGCTGCACCGTTCCTAAAATAGCATTTAGAATCAAAACAACAATAATAACTGCTGTACTTTCTAAGTTACCAGTAAATGCAGAAATCACAGCTGCAACAATCAAAATAATAACCATTAGGTCTTTAAATTGTTCTAAAAAGACTTCTACAACACTTTTTTTCTTACCTTCTACTAGAGCATTCGGTCCTACTTGAGCTAATTTTTCTTGAGCAGCTTTACTAGTTAAACCTTGCTGTTCATTAGCTCCAAGCTCTTTTAGAACTTCTTCTTTACTCTCACGATAATATGCTTTCACTTAAACCCTCCATCTAATAGGAAAACCAGACTTTGGCATAAAAAAAGAGACCATTGTCTGAACAAAAAACGTTTAGCCAATAGTCTCACCATTTAAACTTACAGCGGAAAAATTAATTTCGTTTTGACGCCGTAAGTACACCCTTATGCCGGTTACTCCCTATATGTTGCTTATAAGTTTATCATGTTTTAATTAAGCTAGCAATAAAAAATTATTGGCTTACCCACTGTGCACCACCCAAGTTATAGGCAGTTTTTCCGTGCATTTTCTTTACTGCAAAATAATTCCAAGTACTATCTTTACGTAATTTTTTCTCGGTTTTCTTTTCAAAAGCTGGATCCGTATAAACTTGAGCATCATGTTCTAACTTAATTTTGCCAACTTGCGCTTTAGGAGCAAACTTATTGGAATTTTTTAAATTATCATAATTAATCCAAATATTAGGTTTTACATGATAAAAAAGTTGATTATCTTTCATTTTAACTTGATCGACATAAACTTTTTTACCATTTTTCAAATACATATAACCTGAAATTGATTCACTGGGGTAAGCGGCTGCTCCATAGTATCTTTTAAAGACATTATTTTCATGTAAAATAGTGGCCAATTTAACTGGATAATCTGTCAATATTCCTGAAACATTTTCTTCTGGACGCGAATACTTCTTCATTTGAGTTTCTGTATCAATGCCCCAGAGTAAATATTTTTTATTATGCTCACCTAAATAATCCGCAGCTTTCTTAGCATAAAAATTATTTGCATAATACTGCAGCATTGATGATATTTTAAAATCACCAGCTAATTGAGTTAGTGGGATTTGTGGATCACTTTTATGAATTTTTAAAAGAGCTAGCTCTGAGAAAGATTCTAACAACACCCGATTTTGTAAATGATATTTTTTGATTAAACTAAGTAGATTATGAATATCATTATCACTACTATCTTTTGGTTCAATCATAAATTTTACGTTAGAACTCTGATAGCGTTTAAAGACATCGACAAGACTATGAATGGATTCACCATTTTGATTTTTATATGTAATTAGATCATGATAAGGCAAGTTTGCAATGTTTTTATCAATCCCAAAAACTCTACTTAGGTTTTCATCATGGCTTACCACGAGAACATGATCAGCAGTTTGTTGTAAATCTAGTTCTAAATAGTCTACTTTTGCACATACTGCACGATCATATGCAACCCAACTATGCTCTGCAAACTTTCCTTGTTCATTATCTCCCCGGTGGGCGATGTTTAAGAAACCACAGGTAAAAGGAAAAATTAAAATAAAGAAACCAACCAAAATATATTTCTTCATAATTCTGTTTCTCTACTTGATATCTGTTAGAGTAATTTCCTGATATTGGCCGCGTTTTAGGTTAGCCGGTAGTACTAATTTTCCCATAGAAATTCTATCTAATTCTATTACTTTCATCCCCACTGCTCCAAACATTCGCTTAATTTGGTGATACTTTCCCTCTTGAATTTCAATCTCAATTTCTGATTGATCGGACTCTTTATCTTGCATCAAAATCTTTAATTCTGCTGGTTTTAGTTTTGTCCCATCCCCTAATGTCATACCACTAGCAAAAATTTTAACTGTCTCTTCATCAGCTACTCCAGCAATTTTTGCCTGATATTTTTTAGTAACATGTTTATTAGGAGCTAGCAACTCATGGGCTAAAGCACCATTATTTGTTAACAATAATAAACCCGTTGTATCCTTATCCAGTCTACCTACTGGCGCTATGTCTTTATAACGATCTTTAGGTTTAAGTAAAGAAAGAACAGTTTTTTGACTTCGATCTTCTGTTGCTGAAATAACACCTTTAGGTTTATTGAGAAGAAAATAATGATATTGTTGATATGTAACTTTTTCCCCATCAACTGCTACTTCGTCGTCTTCTTTAACTTGCTCCTTGGGTGTCTTTACAACTTCTCCATTAACTGTCACAATCTTTTTTTTAATGAGATTATGAACTTCTTTACGTGAACCAACATTCATGTTAGCCAAATACTTATCAATTCTCATATATTTTGTCTTTCTAAAATAAAAAGCGCTAGCATTCTGCTAGCACTTTTTTATAACAAGTCTGCGTCTTCTTGAGCCTTATCATCCAAGAACTTTTGATTTGGATAAATTGGTGTAATTTCCATTCCATCAATTGCTCGCTGAATCATTCCTTCAGCATCAAGTCTATCTTCTAGCTTACGAGCTTCATCCAATTTTGGTTTAGTCTTTGGACGCGGTGGAGCAAAAATTGTACAGCAGTCTTCAAATGGTTCAATAGAAAGGTCGAATGTTCCGATTTGCTCAGCTAGCTTAATAATTTCAGTTTTATCCATTGTAGCCACTGGGCGAAGAACCGGCGTTGAAGTCACATCATTAATTGCAACCATTGATTCTAGTGTTTGAGATGCCACTTGACCAACTGATTCACCGTTGAAGATTGCTAACCCACCACGCATTGCGCGAATACGATCTGCTAATTGCAACATAAAACGACGTTGAATGGTCATTAAGTAACCTTCTGGTAACTTTTCTTTAATTTGCTCTTGAATTTCAGTAAAAGGTACAGCAATAAAGTTAATCTTTCCAGAATAGTTAGCCAAAATTCCAGTTAACTCTTTTGCTTTAGCAAGTGCCTTTTCAGTAGTATATGGAGGACTAAAGAAGTGAACCATATCAATTTCAACTCCACGCTTCATTGCTAAGTAAGAAGCTACGGGAGAATCAATCCCACCTGATAGCATCATGACTGCCTTTCCAGCAGTTCCAACGGGCATACCACCGGCTCCATGAAGAAGTTGGTTTGAAATATAGATGGCATCTTGACGAACTTCAATTCTTAAGACAAGGTCAGGCTTCTTCATTTGAACCTTTAAATTATCCATATTATCAAATAGGTAATCACCAATCATCATGTTTAACTGATTAGTGTCATATTCAAAATCATGGTCACTACGTCTAGTATTAACTTTAAATGTCATACCATCTTTAAAAGTTGCTTGCATCAATTCAAGGGATGCTTTTTTAATTGCATCAAGATTTTTCTCAACCTTTATAGTTGGAGAATAAGTTTGAATACCGAAAACAAGCTTTAAACGTTGATCAATCTTCTCAAATGGAGCGCCATTTAAGACAATATGCATTCGATCATGTTTAGGATGGATTTCGATTTCTGGAAAATCTTGCAAAGCTCTAGTTACATTTCCAGCAAGTCTTCCAATAAAATCTTTTCGATTTTTTCCTTTAGTGGATAGTTCGCCATAGCGAACCATTACTTCTGTATATTGCATAATTTCACCTTATTTCAAATGATTAATTTCAGCGAAGTGCTTATATATTTTATCAAAAACTGAAATAAATTGCTCAGCTTCTTCAATTGTATTACTTGGATCAAAACTTAGTCTAATTGCACCGGTAGCTAAATCATCATCTACCTTCATAGAATTCAAAGTGCCACTCTCTACACCACTTCTTGAAGAACATGCACTAGTGGTTGAAACATAGATATCTTCAGACTCAAGCGTATGAACTAAAGTTTCCCCGCGAATACCTTCTAATGAAAAACATAAAATACTTGGAACAAAATCATCGTT
>DBFNNF010000136.1:0-2662 GCA_048407585.1 Lactobacillus johnsonii
CAGGAGTATGAAGTTCCGTTCCATTTCCATCAACAAACTTAATGGTTTGAGAACCATTATAAGTTTCAGGTGTTGGAGTATCTGGAACATATTTCACAGGAACATCTTCACCAGGCTTACCTGGAACAGGATCTACAGGATCACCGGGTTTACCATTTTCAGGGTGATATCCTGGTACTACTGGAACTTCACTTGGTGTTGTTCCTGTTGGGTTATCAGGGTTGGTTGGGAACTGAGGCTGTGGAGCATCAGGAATTGGTTGACCATTAGGGCCAACAGGAATTACATGACCATTTGGTGCATAAGTTACCACAATTGTCTTATTCAAGTCATCAGGAGTAATTGTAGCCCCACCAGCAACAGCCTTATCTGCATGATAGCCTGCCACTACTGGTGTATCAACGTTACCAAATGTATGACTAGAAACATTCCAACCAGTTTCACTAACAATTTTCCCAGTTACCTTATCAACTGTAGCGCTCTTAGTGAAAGTGAAATGTTGAATATTATCAGCTGGTGTCTTATTGCCAGCACCTTCATAATGAATTGTTTGAGTACCGGTTGCTTCTAAATTATTCTTAGCAGTTCCGTCTGGCCACTTTGGACCGTCTGGATTATTAGGATTAATAGGTTGGCCTGGAGTTCCTGGATTTTCTGGTGTTACAGGAACAAGCTCATGTTCAACATTAATAACAATATTTTGAGCACCTTTACTAATAGTGGTTGGAATTACTACATCTGGATTAAGAACTTTATAACCTTTGTTTTCAAGATCTGTAATTACAGTATTCTTATCATAAGTGAATCTAGTACCTACATCTTGCTCACCACTGCTCTTACCATATTGAGGTAAGTTTACATTATCTGTTACATCATGAACGGTAACAGTTATTGAACCTTGTTCGATTGGAACATAGATTACTTTTGTATTTGTACCAGGATCAGTTGGTGTTACTGTTGAAACTTTCGGCGTATATCCTGGGATATTTGGAACTGGTTCATTTGGCTCTACTGCACTAGGATTAGTCGGACTATTAGTATATTGCGGAGTAGGTGCGTTTGGAATTGGATTACCATCAGGTGTTACAGGAATTATATGACCTAATGGATCATATTTAAGTTCAATATTACTTGTTTGTTCTACATATGGATTAGGAAAGACATAGGATCCATTGTCAATATTTAATTGTGTAGGACCATCTTTAGACATTGTGGAAGGATAGACAATACCCTTTAAATTATTTGGATCATATTTTTGTACATTATTGATATAAACATCAACTTGCATGATGCCGTTAGAATTTATTTGATGCCATACTTCTTTTATTAGTTGTCCACTTTGAGAAACCCATTCATTAGTGTAAGTTCCACCATTTTTATATTGAGAAATAACACCGTGATCTCTTTCTTTATTAACTAAGTAATAGCCTTTTATAATTTTTTCAGCTGCAGGATCAACTTGATATATTTGTCCTGTTAATCCATTTGACTCAATGGTTGGCGTATTTGGCATAGGTTGTCCAGTTTGAGCATCAACGTAAGTGATAGTTTGGGTAACATTGGTTGGTGTCGTGTCTCCCCAGGCATTTGAAACATTTGAGGATGAAAATGGATTAGGATCACTTGAGTTAATTATGGAATCATACTTACCATAACCAAATGTAAATGCTAAGCCGAAATTATTATTATTTTCATTAACGCTAATACCATTTGGTCCGAAATTATAGATTACTAAATTTGAAGATGGATATGGACCGACTCCAGTATAGTTTACGTATTGGTCTACATTAATTGTATCGTTAGCATATACTTCTGAATAATTATTATTAGTGATGTAATAATTCAATTTGTTTCCAGGATTATTTCTATCGGTAGTAAGAGTAATAAGCATATTTAAAGGTGTATAAGCATTATTAGTCAATTGTCCGTTAGTTAAAGTAAATTGGTCAAATATGTATTGGGTTGTAGGCACGACACCATGGGTATCAGGATAATTAGGTGCGTCACTAATAGTTGTATCTGTGTTAAGAGTATCAGCTTTTTCAGTATTTTCCTTATCATTAACACTAGGGTTATTTATTGTGAAAACACTATTTTCTTGATTATTTGAGCTTTCTTGAGTATTAGGTTGAGAGTGGTTTATAGCATTGCTTTTCGTTAATAGAGTTTGATTATTTGAGCCGCTCTCTATGTCTGGAGTGGCTTGCTTAACAGCTGAGATTGTATTAGAGCTAACTGGTTTAAGTTCACTGGTTGTAGTTTTATGCTCCAATTTGGCTGTATTAGTATCGATTGTCTGATTAGCAGATTGTAAGTGATTATTTGAAGACGGATTAGAAGTGTCACTATTACTTTTGGCAACTACTTTTGAACTGTCTTTAGTAGATACTACAGTGCTATCTTTTTCAGCCAAAGTATCTGCATGAGCAACTTGTGTGGATTGGACACCAAAAATAAATGAGCCAATTAACACAGAGACTGCTCCTATAGAAAATTTTCTAATTGAAAATCTATCTTGTCGATCCTCCATTTTACGGAGACGTTCTTTAAAATTGTTTTTTGACAACATATTATTCTCCTTTTTAACATCCCTTGATTTTGACTACCAGCGTCATTATAGGAGGAGGGTATCCAAAATTTAAATAAAACCACTCAAAAAATG
>DBFNNF010000137.1:0-1229 GCA_048407585.1 Lactobacillus johnsonii
CTAGTCTTAATTAAAGGAGTTTTATAATGACGAATTTGGAAGAATTATATAATGACATTGATAGCAATGAAGCTTGGTTAAACAAATAGATTAAAGAAATAGATGATAGTACACTTATTAAACTTATTAACTGTCTTCCAACAACTAACAATAGTTCAAAGGTTATCAAAGCATATAAATTATTTGATAAATCTATTGCTGATAAACTACTTAATTTAGTTATTTTAAGTCCTTATACTGTAATAAATGGATTAGAAAAAGAAATAAATAAACGAAACTTAAACACAGCATCCCTACAAAGTTAAAAAATCAACATACTAGACTTTAAAAGCGCAGCCCGTTAGGGCTGCGCTTTCCTTATGCTTAATATTATCAAAAAACAGTCTCTTTCTATTGACTTTTATATTTATATATTGTATTATATATATGTAAGTTAATTGAGCTTTAACTAATGCAGAAAGGTGTGAAAAAATGCCACTAAAAGATAAATATCATATGAGTGCGGATCAAAATAGAAGACTAGCCAAACAAAATCTAACACGGCTTGTATACACTAATTCAAGATTTGAAGGATTAACAACTACCCTTCCCCAAACTCAAACAATTATAGATGGTTTAGGCGTTGACGGGGTATCAATTGATGATATTAATACGATTGTTCAGTTGAAACGTGGTTGGCAATATATTATCAATGATTCTAGCCCTTTTACTTTCGATAAAATGAAATCAATAAATAGAATTGTGGCTTTATATGATGCTCTCGATCCGGGTGCAATAAGAACAGGAGAGTCAAAGGTCGTTCTTACTTCCGATGATACTTATACTCCACCTATTCCAAATGAGACTCAAGAAAGAAAATACTTTGATAATTTAATAAATCAGAATATCAGTACAACTGATAAAGCTATAACACTCATGTATCATAATATGAGAAATCAAATTTTTTGGGATGGAAATAAGCGGTCTGCTACTTTGGCAGCTAACAAACTCATGATGGATGGGGGCGCTGGTTTAATAAATGTACCGCTCGATAAGTGGGGTAAGTGGAACGATTTAATTAGTGACTATTATAGAACTGGTAATATGGAAGAAATAAAAGAATGGACCTACATTAACGGTATTCAAGGAATTAATTTATAAGTTAAATAGAACGTAAAATAAATAATAAGGCATTTTCAAGTTTGAATGCCTTATTATTTTTTCTTTAAAATCACTATTGACTTTTATAT
>DBFNNF010000138.1:0-3795 GCA_048407585.1 Lactobacillus johnsonii
CCTACTACTATCTTTCCCTTTCTTTTATTCTCAATAGTAAATTTTTTTGAAAAATCGTGTCGAATTATTTGTAAATCTGCTATTACTGTATTTTTACTAATATTAAAAATAACCGATAGTTGATTCAAAGAAGTATAAGGACGAGATATAAGAAAATATTTTGTTATAAGAATTCGTTCTTCTTTACTTAAATTAGGGAAGTGAAAGATATTTCTATTAAGCTCATTAAAAGAACTAATGTGTTGAGCTTTTGTCGTATGAGTAAGAAAATAATTCTTTGCTTTGGGTGATAAGGTGTACCCACTTTTTCTAATATTTTCAATTTCATCTATACTTTTAGCTTTTAATTCTTTGTTTAATTGTTTAATAGTATAAAAAATACTGCGACGTGAGATATTAAGCCTGTTTTCCAGCGTTTCTATAGATATAGGAGCTTTTTGATTATATAGTTCTCGAAGTAGGCTATCTCCATGTTTGGTTTTACTAAAATTCATAATTTCCCTCCAGACCCATAATAATGTACTTTCTGGGATGTTTTCTTATAAATAACATTATATATATATCAACTTAGTATAAAAAGTTCACTTTTGTATGTGTAAGATGTGCAACAAGTGAACTTTTTATATTTGCACAGTAAAATGGTACAAATGTGAACTTTTGGATGTTGATAAAACAATTTAATATAAGACTCGTAAAGGAAATGAGGTGATCAAATGGCCTTAGAACTTTTAAATCAAAATACAGTTCAAATAGTAAAAAATAAACATATTAATTGGCAAGAAGCTATTAAACTTGCTTCTGCACCGCTCGTAAAGGAAGGTCGAATTGGACAAGACTATGTAGAAAATATGATTAATGCAGTTGAGACTGTTGGCCCTTATTTTAACATTGGGCCAGGAATTGCTTTAGCTCATAGTAGACCGATTCCAAGTGTAAAAAAAATCAGTTTGACACTTTTAAAAACTGATTATCCGGTGAATTTATTAGATGAAAGCCACCCCGTAAAATTATGGTTTGTGTTAGCTGCCACAGATAATAAGAGTCACTTAAAAGTTATACAGGAATTGGCTGCACTATTAATGGATAAAAATAAAAATAAAGAATTAATGAATGCAGAATCAGTTAATGAATTGTTAGACGTATTACAAGGAGAATAATTATGAAATTAGAAGCATTATGTCAATCAGGATTAGGAAGTAGCTTTATGGTAGAAATGAATATTCAAAATCTTTTAAATGAAGAAAATGTAAAAGATGATATAAAGGTAACACATTCAGATGTAGGAAGTGCGACGTCAGATCAAGCTGATTACTTCTTTTTAGATCCAACTTTAGAAACATCGGCAAGTAGTTTACCAAAAGAAAAATTGATCATTCTAAATAGTTTAGTAGATAGAAATGAATTAAAAGAAAAAGTAAACGCTATTCTTGATAAGGAGGGAATAGCACATAGTTAATCCATGAATTTATATGGAGGAAAAGACAATGAAGGAAATACTAAGTTTATTTGAAAGTATTGCTACTACTCCTGCTTTATTAGTTGGATTAATTGCAATGATCGGGTTGTTATTACAGAAAAAGAGTGCAACTGAAACTGTTCAAGGAACTATTAAAACTTTTGCTGGTTTTTTGATATTAACAGGTGGTTCTACTATTTTAAGTGGTGCGTTAGAGCCTTTTGCCAAAATGTTTAAATTTGCTTTGGGAGTACAAGGTGTTGTTCCTAGTAACGAGGCTGTAGTTGCTATTGCATTAGTAAAGTATGGTACAACTACTGCTTTAATAATGCTAGTAGGAATGATTGTAAACGTAGTTCTGTCTCGCATAACTCGATTTAAATACATATTTTTAACCGGACAAGCTATGCTATATGTTTCATGTTTAACAGCTGTAATTTTGATTAGTGCAGGTATGGGCTCAAGCTGGGAAACTATTTTGTTAGGTGGATTATTTGAAGGTACTTTGTTGACTGTAACACCAGCATTTTGCCAACCGTTTATGAAATCTATAACACATGCAGATAATATCGCAATGGGACATACAGGAAATATTGGATATGCTATTTCAGGTTTAATCGGAAAATGGTTTGGTAACAGTAAAAATAGTACTGAAGATATTGAATTGCCGAAGTCTTTAGGTTTTTTACGGGATTCGACTGTATCTATCACTATAGTAATGGCACTTGTATACATTATTTTAGCCCTTATAGCTGGTCCAACTTTTGTAGAAACCAAATTAAGTAATGGTACCAATTATATTATCTTTGCTATTGTGCAAGCCGGAACTTTTGCTGCCGGATTTGCTGTTGTATTACAAGGTGTAAGAATGATTTTGGCCGAAATTGTTCCAGCCTTCCAAGGTATCGCTAAAAAAGTAGTTCCTAATTCTAAACCAGCATTGGATGTACCAATTATTTTCCCCTTTGCACCTAATGCAGTTTTACTTGGATTCTTTGTAAGTTTTATTGTCGGAACCTTAAGTATGTTAGTAATGGTTGCTCTTCATACCGTAGTTATTATTCCGGGAGTAGTAGGTCACTTCTTCTGTGGAGCTGCCGCAGCAATTTTTGGTAACTCTAAAGGTGGACGTCGTGGTGCTATCTTAGGAACAATTGTAAATAGTCTCTTAATTAGCTGGCTTCCATTATATATCTTACCTGTATTAGGAAATTTAAAGATGGCATCCTCTACTTTTGCTGATACTGATTATTTAGTACCTGGAATTATATTAGGAAACTTAGGTCGCTGGGGTGTTCCAGCTTTGGCAACAGGGATTGTAGCATTTACAGCAACAGTAATTATTGTAAGTGTTCTTATGAATATGCGTGAAAAGAGCAAAGACAGTGAAAAAGTAGCCAAAAGTTAAATTAATAAATAGAGGAGGAACAAATGATGGAAACGTCTGAACTACAAGCGGTAAATGCATTAAGAATTTTAAGTGCTGATATGATTGAAAATGCTAATAGTGGACATCCAGGTATAGCTATTGATGCAGCTCCAATGGCATTTAGTCTTTGGGAACATAATATGAACTTTAATCCTCAGGATCCAAAATGGATAAATAGGGATAGATTTGTACTATCAGCAGGTCATGGTTCAGCTTTACTTTATAGCTTATTGTATTTCAATAACTTTGATTTAAACATTGAAGACTTAAAGAACTTTAGACATTTAGGATCAAAAACACCGGGGCATCCAGAGTATGGAGAAACAGCAGGTGTAGATGCAACTACTGGCCCATTATCGCAAGGATTGGGAATGGCAGTAGGAATGGCTATGGCAGAAAAGCATTTGGCGGCTATTTATAATGAACCTGGATACAAAGTTATAGACCACTATACCTATAGTATTGTTGGTGATGGAGATTTAATGGAAGGACTAAGCGAAGAAAGTTTAAATTTAGCTGGTGATAAAGGTTTATCAAAATTGATAGTCCTATATGATTCAAATGATGTTTCGTTAGATGGTCCCCTTAATTTGTCAACTAATGAAAGTATAAAAAATAGAGTTAAGGCTGCTGGATGGGATTATCAACGGATTGAAAATGGTAACACAGATATTGAGGGCATTACAAGAGCAATTGAATATGCTAAAACTACTGATAAGCCTTCATTTATTGAGATTAAAACTACAATTGGATACGGTACTCCACAAGGAGGAAGCAATGCGGTTCATGGCTCTCCATTAGGTGAAAAAAATTTGAAGGAAATGAAAGAATTTTATAACTGGGACTTGCCACCATTTGAATTCAATAAGGAAATTCATCAAGTATTTGAAAAATTTCTTGATAAGAAAAA
>DBFNNF010000139.1:0-1510 GCA_048407585.1 Lactobacillus johnsonii
CTTTGTGCTAAGAAAAATGTATTCAAAGTATTACACCTCATTGTTTTTATTAATTAACTTTCAAGTAATAATTATACCGTATTTTTAGCTTAACTAAAAACTTACTTTTCATCTTTTGGTGGATAACCTAATTGCAGATAAGCTTTTTGTGTAACGCTTCTGCCTCGAGGAGTTCGAGTAATAAAACCTTTTTGTAGTAAGTATGGTTCATATACTTCTTCAATTGTATCTGTATCTTCCCCTACATTAGCGGCAATTGTCTTAATTCCAACTGGACCTCCGCCATAGTTTTCAATCATCATTCTTAAAAGTTTCCGGTCTGTCTGATCTAGTCCTTCATCGTCAACTTCTAACAAATGAAGTGAATGCTTAGTTGTTACTAAAGAAATAGCTTCTTCACCCTTTACTTCAGCAAAATCACGAACACGTTTTAGCAAGCGGTTAGCAACACGAGGCGTTCCACGAGAGCGACGTGCTAATTCAATTGCTGCTTCAGGATCAATCTTTGTATTAAAAACTACACTAGATCTTTGAATTATTTTTTCTAAATCTTCAACAGAATAGTACTGCATGTGTTCAATAATTCCAAAACGATCTCTTAGGGGTGCAGACAGTTGACCTGCTCTAGTGGTTGCCCCAATTAAGGTAAAAGGAGGGAGCGGCACATGGACTGCATGTGTTGTTTGACCTTCTCCAACAACAATGTCGATATAAAAATCTTCCATTGCTGAATAGAGAACTTCTTCCACGGGTTTTGCTAAGCGGTGGATCTCATCAATGAATAGAACATCCCCGGGATTCAATTCTGAAAGTAGCGCTACTAAGTCACCCGCCTTTTCAATTGCTGGTCCGGATGTACTCTTTAAATGAACCCCCATTTCATTAGCAATTACAAAGGCCAAGGTAGTCTTACCTAATCCAGGAGGTCCATACAAAAGAACATGATCTAAAGCTTCATCACGTTGTTTTGCTGCCTTAATATAGATTTTCATCTCGCTCTTAACTTTATCTTGTCCAATATATTGAGCAAGTAGTTGCGGACGCAGCGACAATTCGATTGTTTCGTCTTCTTCACTGCTTTCTGCTCCTATAATTCGTTCTTCCTCGTTCACGTCTTTCACTTCCCTATCATCAATTAATTTCTAACTTTTATTTTTTAAGTAGTAAAGCTAATGCTTCCTTAACGTAACCATCAGCAGTATTTTCAGGTAATTTTGCTAATTTTGGCGTAATTCGATCAACTTCTTTTTGGGTATAACCAAGTGCTACTAAGGCAAGTAAAGCATCTTGCAAACTTGGAGTAAGATCGGCAGCAGCAGTTGATTTCTTTACATAGTCGCCTAGTTTTCCCTTCAAGTCTAAGACAATCTGGGAAGCAGTCTTTTTTCCTACTCCTGGGAAACGAGTCAGGTATTTTACTTCACCATTTTGAATTGCACTAGCCAAAGAATCAGTATCTTCAGCAGCCATAATTGCCACAGCAGACTTAGGTCCAATTCCTGAAACACTT
>DBFNNF010000140.1:0-10565 GCA_048407585.1 Lactobacillus johnsonii
AGAAATAAAAGATAAAAAACTATTTTTAATCTACTATAATATCTAACTATTTTTATCTATTGTTCTTCGAACACATATTCGATACAATTTGAATTGATTAAGAACTAATACGCGTCTGATGTTTGACAATAATTAGAAAAATTGTAAAGTAGAGAGTAAGAAGAGTGGCGATGGACTCTAAGTGAGGTCGTTGCGGAAAAACACCTCTATTTTATTACTGGAGGTGTTTTTTTGTATGAAAGAATTTAAAAATATTGATGAACAAATTGAGATTTTGAAAAATCGTGGTTTAGTTTTTAAAGACTTGAACTTAGCTAAAAGATATCTTCTTACTAATAATTACTATAATATTATTAATGGTTATGGAAAGTATTTTCAAAATAATACTGATATATTTATTAAAGGAACAACTTTTGATGAAGTTCGTAGCCTATATTTTTGTGATAAACAATTAAAACAAGCTCTTTTTAATTCTATCTTGAATGTAGAACATCACTTAAAATCTATTTTTGCGTATCGATTTGCGGAAAGATTTAAGAATAAAAGGTATGCATATTTAGATATTAATTCCTATGATTCAAATAAAATACTTTCCGTCGGAAGATTAATTAGTGATTTATCGCGAATAATTAGTTTTTATAAGGACAAGTCTAATAATCCGATTCATCATTATGTTAAAAAATATAATGATGTACCTATTTGGATTACGGTTGAATTTCTAGACTTCGGAAAATTATGTGCGATGATAAGAAATTCCAAGAGAAGTATTCAAAATAAAATTTGTAAAGATCTAATGACCTTTATCCATGAGAATATAGGAGATTTAAATGAACATTTTACACCAGAAATTATGATTTCATTTATTGAGAATATTCATGAATTAAGAAACGTCTGTGCTTATAATAACCGTTTATTAGATTTTAGGTGTAAGGCTGATTCAAAATATTTTAATGCTTTACATTCGAAATATAATATTGAAGATAATAGTAGTAGAAGATATGCCTATTCAGTATTTGTAAGCATGCAATGTTTGTTAGGTCCAACTGAGTTTGAAATTTTGAATAATACCATTCGAAAAAGATTAAATTTGTTGAAGAAACATCTAAACTCCATAGATATACAAGAAATACTAAATTTATTGAAATTTCCAAATGAATGGTTGACTCAACCTAGATTGAAACAGTAATGGGATTAAAATAAAAATGTCAAAATACTACACAAGCGGTGAATTTGCGAAAAAGGCACATGTGTCAATTCGTACAATTCGCTATTATGACCAAAAAAATTTATTAAAACCATCTACACATACTACCAGTGGTGCTAGAAGGTATACTGATGCAGATTTTGCAAAGTTGCAACAAATTCTTCTATTAAAGTACTTAGGATTTTCTCTAAGCGATGTTCGAGAGATGACTTTAGGTTCAGGAGACAGACAACTGTTGCTTGATTCATTGCAGATTCAAAAGAGATTGGTAGAAGAGAGACTTAAAGAGATGCAGAATGTAGCAACTGCTATTGATTCTACGAGTAGCACCTTGAAGGCTGGTCAAGAAGTTGACTGGAGCAAAATGTTAAATTTAATTCACTTAACTTCAATGAATCAGTCTTTAAGTACGCAGTATCAGAACGCTTCAAATATTTCTGCTCGAATTAGATTGCACCGAGATTATTCTCTCAATAAAGAGGGATGGTTCCATTGGCTGTTTAGGCAACTTGACTTAAAACCAGGGATGAAAATTCTGGAACTCGGCGCAGGCAATGGTGCTTTGTGGTCTCAGAATTTAGATAAATTACCAAAGGGTTTAACGATAGTTTTATCTGATATTTCAGAAGGAATCTTAGTCGATGCTAAGAATGAAATTGACGATAACGCTGAATTTCAATATGCAGTTTTTGATGCTCAAAAGATTCCTTTTGCGGATAATACTTTTGACCTGGTACTTGCTAATCACATGCTCTTTTATTGTGACGATATTCCAAAGACTTTAAAAGAAGTTTGCAGGGTAATGAAAAAGGGTGGCTTCTTTGCATGTTCAACTTATTCAAAACGACATATGCATGAAATTACTGATTTAGTTCAAGAATTTAATCCTGAAATAGTTTTGTCTTCTACCAATCTATATGATCGTTTTGGTTTAGATAATGGTGCCGAAATTTTAAGTAAAGAATTTACTAACATTTCTTGTCATAAGTACCAAGATGCTATTGAATTATCTGAATCTACACCAATAATTTCTTACATTTTATCCTGCCATGGTAATCAGAATGAATTACTAATTGATCGTTATGGTGAATTTAAAGACTATGTTACCAATAAAGTGAAGAATGGGTTTTATATTACTAAGGATGCCGGATACTTTTATTGTAAGAAAACATAGTTTTTTATTTTCTTGAAGGTGACGTAACGTAATGTTATATGATAAGTAGTGAATAAAGAAAGGCAGACCTAATTATGAAAGTTATTGTTACTGGTGGTGCCGGTTTTATCGGTTCAAACTTTGTTTTTTACATGTTAAAGAAGCATTCTGATTATAAAATTATCTGTCTAGATAGTTTAACTTATGCAGGTAACTTATCTACTTTAAAGGATGTTATGGATAACCCTAACTTCAAGTTCGTTAAGTTAGACATTCGTGACCGTGAAGGTGTTTACAAGCTATTCGAAGAAGAAAAGCCTGATATAGTAGTTAACTTTGCTGCTGAAAGTCACGTTGATCGTTCTATTGAAAATCCAGAAATTTTCTTAGAAACTAACATTATCGGTACTTCTGTCTTAATGGATGCTTGCCGTAAATACGGTATCAAGCGTTTCCACCAAGTTTCAACTGACGAAGTTTACGGTGATTTACCATTAGATCGTCCCGATCTTTTCTTCCACGAAGATACTCCACTTCATACTTCAAGTCCTTACTCATCAAGTAAGGCTAGTGCAGACTTGTTAGTTGGTGCATACGGCAGAACTTTCAACTTGCCAGTAACCATCTCACGTTGTTCTAACAACTATGGTCCATATCAATTCCCAGAAAAATTAATTCCATTAATGATCCAAAGAGCATTAAACAATGAAAAATTACCAGTTTACGGTGATGGTAAGAATGTTCGTGACTGGCTCTATGTTGAAGATCACTGCAAGGCAATCGACCTTATCTTAGAAAATGGTAAGCCTGGTGAAGTTTACAACATTGGTGGTCACAACGAAATGGCTAACATTGATATTGTTAAACTTATCTGTGATTACTTAGACAAGCCATACTCATTAATTGAACACGTTACTGACCGTAAGGGTCATGACCGTCGTTACGCTATCGACCCAGAAAAGATTCACAACGAATTAGGCTGGCTTCCAGAAACAATGTTCAAAGATGGTATCAAGAAGACCATTCAATGGTACCTTGACAACAAAGACTGGTGGGAAAACATCATTTCTGGTGATTACCAAAACTATTACGACGAAATGTACGGTAAGAAGCAAGTTTTAGATAAGGACTAATTCAGCATGAAGGGAATTATTTTAGCAGGCGGTTCAGGTACTCGTTTATATCCATTGACTTTAGTAACTAGTAAGCAATTATTGCCAGTTTACGACAAACCAATGATTTATTACCCATTATCTACTTTAATGTTAGCTGGTATTAAAGATATTTTAGTTATTTCTACTCCAGCTGACACTCCACGTTTTAAGGAACTATTAGGTGATGGTTCACAATTTGGTGTTAACCTTTCTTACAAGGTTCAACCAAGTCCAGATGGTTTGGCTCAAGCATTTACATTAGGTGAAGATTTCATTAACGGTGAAGCATGTGCCATGGTTTTAGGTGATAACATTTTCTACGGTAATGGTTTTACTGACTTACTTAAGAATGCTGCTGAAGATGCCCAAAAGGGTAAGGCAACTGTCTTTGGTTACTACGTAAATGATCCAGAACGTTTTGGTGTTGTTGACTTTGATGAAAATGGTAATGCCGTATCTATCGAAGAAAAACCAGAACAACCTAAGAGTAACTATGCTGTTACTGGTCTTTACTTCTACCCAGCTGGTGTAAGTGAAAAGGCTGCTCAAGTTAAGCCAAGTGCACGTGGCGAAGTTGAAATTACTAGTCTAAACGATATGTACTTACAAGACGATAACTTAGGTGTACAACTTTTGGGTCGTGGTTATGCATGGCTTGATACTGGTACAATGCAAAGCTTAGTTGACGCTTCTAACTACGTTAAGATGGTTGAAGAACGTCAAGGCGTTTCTGTTTCAGCTCCCGAAGAAATTGCATATGTTCACGGCTGGATTGACAAGGATCAATTACTTGAAGCAGCTAAGCACTATGGCAAGAGCCCATATGGTAAACACTTAAAGTCTGTTGCTGAAGGTAAAGTTCGTTACTAAAATTTTTAATTAAGAAAGAAGCTTTTTAAAATGGGACAAATTAAAGTTGAAAAAAATGTTGGTGGAATTGAAGGTTTAGCAGTTATCACTCCAACTGTTCACGGTGATGATCGTGGTTACTTCATGGAAACTTTTAACCAAAGAGATATGATGGATGCTGGCTTCAGCATTAACTTCGTTCAAGATAACCAATCAAGCTCAACTAAGGGTGTGCTTCGTGGTTTGCACTTCCAAAAGAAATACCCACAAATTAAGTTGGTTCGTGCTGTTCGTGGTAGTGTATTTGACGTTGCTGTTGACCTTCGTAGCGACTCAAAGACTTACGGTAAGTGGTACGGTGTTGAATTGACTGCTGAAAACAAGAAGCAATTCTTAATTCCACAAGGTTTTGCTCATGGTTTCCTTGTTTTA
Source organism: Lactobacillus johnsonii (assembly GCA_048407585.1). Classification (GTDB taxonomy): domain Bacteria; phylum Bacillota; class Bacilli; order Lactobacillales; family Lactobacillaceae; genus Lactobacillus; species Lactobacillus johnsonii_C. Next base: position 4,793 of record DBFNNF010000140.1, read on the forward strand.
AGTGATGAAGCAGAATTCTGCTACAAGGTTAACGATTTCTGGCATCCAAACGATGAAGGTGGTATGGCTTGGAACGATCCTGAAATTGGTATCGAATGGCCACATCTTAAGGGTGATTACCCAGGCAGTCCAGATGCTAGTGGCTACACTCTTGATGACGGTACTAAGCTTACTTTATCTGACCGTGATCAAGAATGGAAAGGCTTAAAGGATACTTTTAAGTTTTAATTAGTGAGGTAAATTAATGAAAGTTTTTGTAACTGGCGTTAATGGTCAACTTGGCCATGACGTAATGAATGAACTTGCTAAACGTGGCTATGAAGGTGTTGGATCAGACTTAGCACCCGAATATGCTGGTGTTGCTGACGGCACCGCTGTGACTAAAGCTCCATACGTTTCTTTAGATATTACTGATGCAGGCGCGGTCGACAAGGTCATTTCTGAAGTAAATCCAGATGTTATTGTTCACTGTGCTGCTTGGACTGCAGTTGACATGGCTGAAGATGACGCCAAGGTAGCTGCTGTTCGTAAAGTTAACGTTGATGGAACGCAAAACATCGCTAATGTTGCTAAAAAGCTAGATGCCCCAATGGTTTACTTATCAACTGACTACGTCTTTGATGGTCAAGGAACTACTCCTTGGGAACCTGACTTTAAGGGTTACAAGCCATTAAATGTTTACGGTGAAACTAAGCTTGGCGGAGAAGAAGCTGTTGCTAATACTTTGGACAAGTACTTCATCGTTCGTATTGCTTGGGTATTTGGTGTAAATGGTTCTAACTTCATTAAGACAATGCTTAAAGTTGGTTCAAACCATGATGAAGTTAAAGTTGTTAGCGACCAAGTAGGTACACCAACTTACACTTTTGATTTAGCTCGTTTATTGGTAGACATGATTGAAACTGATAAGTACGGCTACTACCATGCAACTAATGCTGAATTACCAGCAAGTGAAGGCGACCATGACGAAAATGGTACTAAGACTGGGTATATTTCTTGGTACGATTTCACTAAAGAAATATACCGTCAAGCAGGCTACAAGACTAAAGTTACTCCCGTAACTACTGAAGAATATGGCTTATCAAAGGCTGTTCGTCCATTTAACTCTCGCTTAGACAAGAGTAAGTTAGAAGAAAACGGCTTTAAGCCACTTCCAACTTGGCCAGACGCTATCAGCCGCTACTTAGACATTTTAAAAGCTGACGGCTTCTTTGATGAGTTAGGGAAGTAAGCCGGATTAGGTTGAATATAGAGGAAAGAGCAAGCTCCTTTTGAGGCTTGCTCTTTTTTAATGCCAATATTTTTACAGAAGATGGAGAACTATTTTTATAGTAAAAACATTAATTAACTCCTATTATTGACACTCGCTAGTGAAAGCGATTATATGGTTATTGGGTAATAAGAGATTAAACTTTAGCTGATTGATTAAAGAATTTATTTTGTCTAAAAAGGAGAAAATGAGAATGCAATATTTTCCATTAAATAAGCATTCATTGCTTGATGATTTTTCAATAGATGGTGGTTGGATTGAACTGAAAGAAGATTCTAATCAAACAACTCCTCAAGATGAATACAAGTTTGGAACGTTAAAATATAAAAACGGAGTAGGTAAACTATCTCTTTTTCAAGGATGGGATTTAAAAATTAAGGCACTCACAGCTCATATGCCACTATATAGAAAAAGTAATATTTTAGGTTACATTGCTAATGATGTAAGTAAGTTTGTATATATTCCTCAGATTTCAATAACTCCAGGGCTTAGTATGTTACATCTTCCTTCTGTTGTTTATGACGATTGGCATATGAATAGATTTTCTATTATAGATTTTTTTCCTAATAATATGTCAAAAAAAATATTTAATAAAGTATTGTTGGACTTTACATTATTAGATGATTGGATTAAACCGTATTTTAGATTGGAGACATCATACTCAGATTTACAAACAAAAGTGAAGTCTGTTGATTCAGGTGCATTAGCATGTTTTACGTATAAAGATCAGCTTTTTAAAGTTGAATTGATTGGATATATAAATCAAGAACATAATCAAAATGATAAGTATGTAAACTACAAAAACGACTCATGGATTTTAATTGAGGGAGAAAATGATATCTCGTCTGATCAATCAATCTTTTTTGCTACTGAATTAAGAAAAATGTTCTCAGTAGTATTAGGACGCCCACTTAATACTACACAATTATCTAGGAAAGGATTTGATAAAGACACACACAAATCTCTTACAGAAGATATCTATTTTCTTGAGATGAGATTTCAACATAATAGCGATAAATTGTTTATTTATGAAATGTTTCGAGAAGAACGAGACATTCAATTAGATAATTTGATTCCTAATTGGTTTAATAAGGGAGAAAAACTTTGATTTGCTTGTTCAAGACTATCTCCTAACTATTTCTTATAATGAAACAATTCAAAATAAATTAATTAATCTTACTGAAGGTATTGAGGCATATTATCGAGATGAAAAAATGAGCCTATATAAAAAGATAAAAAACATGCTCAATTCTTTACCGACTTATGTAATAGATAAGTTGAAGGAACACGTAGGAAATATAGATGAATGGGCGCAAGCTATTAAACAAACAAGAGTGTACATTGCTCATGGAGAGAAAAGGGCAAAAGTAATTGATGATATAATAGAACTATCGCAAGCTGTAAATGCTCTACAATACTTAACGCAGTACTTTATTTTACAAAAATTGGGTATGAAAATAGATTATAAGGAAATGGTTGACATGGTTTTAGATAATTGTTTTAATACTGAAAGATTATAATGTGTGTCTCGAAGCGTCGAACATAGTGTGGGGTTAGCTTCACAAGCAATTTATGCTTGGTCTTTTTTGATGGGAAAATTTTTAAGTATAATCTTACAGAGAAAAATGTTTCACTAGAAACACCTTTCCAAATAAAAAGGTGTTTTTATTGAAACATTTCTATTGAAATTTATGGCAGTAAACTATAAACTATATTTAACAGATCAAGTTTAGAGGCCGTAGGAGCTAGGTTCTAAACTAAAGAAAGTCTTGGTATAATTTTTATATCAAGACTTTTCTTTTTGGAGATTTTTAGATGGAAGATACAAAACCTTTTAAAACTTATCGACAACAATTACGCATACTTAGAGCACGTGGATTAGAAGTCCCGACTGATGGGAAAGCTAAACAGGCTTTAGAAAGAATAGGCTATTATACTTTAATTAATGGATATAAACATTTGTTTTTAGCAAGAGATTCATATGGTAATATTATTCATCCAGAAAAGTTTATTCCGGGAGCTAGTTTCAGAGAAATAGTTGCTTTATATGATTTAGATAAAGAATTAAGGTCTATTCTTTATGATGGACTCCTAGCTTATGAGACAACTTTGGGTGCAGAAATTTCATATTGCTTTTCAGAAAAATATCCTGAAAAACATGCATATTTGGCCATGGATAATTTTAGTACTAATCCAAATAAACTCCCTCAGATTTTAAAAACTATAAGTTCCTTGTCTAGTACGATAAATAGAAAAGCCTCAGAAAGACGAGATAATGCTATTAAACATTATGTTAATAACCATCGTCATGTACCCTTATGGGTGTTAGTAAATTTTTTAACTTTTGGAGATTTGAATTATTTCTATAGTAATTGTACAGAAGATGTAAAAGTTGCTGTTGCTAAGGCTTTTACAAAAAAGAGAAAAGAAGAATATGGGATAAAAAAGACACCTAGTTTAACTCCGGATGTTATAGAAACAATAAATCATATGGTTAATCATTTTAGAAATGCAGTTGCACATAATGAAATTACATATTCAAAATATATTTATAAATCGGCAAGATTAAAACCTATCAAAAGTATGCTTAATGATTCCAGTTTAGAATTACAAAGCCAAGCTGGAGTTTTTGAACTAATTATGAGTCTTAAACTAGTATTAGATAAACGTGAATATACAATACTAATTAAAAAAATGAGATCTCTTTTAGATTCATATCAGTATAGTTTTCAATCGGTTAGTTTTGATGGAATTTTACAGGATATGCACATTCCTCAAAATTATTCAGAGTATTTATAAATATAAGTGGTACGTGACGAAAAAAATATAAAGAACCAGTATGAAAAACTTTCGAGAAATAAATCATTCAGACTATAAAGAATTCATAAAAGATATTGTTCGGGCAAAAAAAAGTAGTTCATTATTTTGTTTTGTCGGAGCTGGAACATCTATTAGTCAGGGATTTCCAAATTGGAATGAATATGTAGATGGATTAATAGATTATTGGAGCTATCATTTAGAAGATATTGTGGCTAATCCTAAAACAAAATTTTCTCAAGTCAAAGTTGCAGATAGAAGATATTTGCAGTGGCTAAAAAAGGTAAATTATTCTAAAGAGAGAAAAGTTGATTTAGTACACGAAATAATATCAGAGTATTCTCAATGTAATAATGCACGGGATTCTGCTACCATAGAGAAAAAATATATTCATCAATATGAGCAAACTGTGTTTATTGATTCCGAACCAATGCTTAAAGAAAATAAAATACTAAATGAATTGGTTAATCTACGTCCGATTTTTATTACTACTAATTATGATGAACAGATAGAACGAGCATGTTTAGCAACAATAGGCTTGAAACCAACTGTTTATTCTAGTATCGACAAATATCATGGAGAAAAATTAATAACTGATGACGTTATTCACTTACATGGTATGCCCAAAAGCATAGAAGATGTATTTATTAGCTCCTCTCAATCATATCTAAAAATGTATAATGAGAGAAATCAATATCGAGAACAGATAAAAAAATTATTTGCTTCAGTAAAGGATCCATTAATAATCTTTGTAGGATCTAGTTTACAAGAAGACGAGGTACTACATTTCTTAGATGTTGAAAACATTAAAATTAGAAAATATGCAATTATGCTTTTTCAGACTGAGGGAAATGAACTTGATAATATTCGATCTATAAAGTTAAAGACATATTATTTAAATAGACAAGAAATTAGTCTTATTTGGTATGAAAAATCTTTTGATGATCTACCTGATTTTTTAAAACAATTAAATAGGGATGTTGATTTAGAATTTAGTAAAGAAATTGTCGTTTCAGAAAAAGATCTAAAAAGTAAGGTTGATAATAACGAAAATCCAATACCAGAAATTTTAAAAGCAATAGCTAATCAAGAATTCATGATTGTGGATGAGTTCTTGGGAACGTTAAAAGAAGATTCAATACTAAATGACTTAATGAATAATGATGAGTTCCTAAAGGTATTAAAGAGAGAGTCTAATCAACTTTTAGCATTTTGGAATAATGTTGTAGAAAATTTTGATAAATTATCTTTAGAAGCACAAAAAAATGCTTTCCAAATTGTGAAAGCCGAGCAGTCGTCTAATTCAAAACTAGCGAACTTAATGATTAGTATATCGCTTAAATTCTGGAAAAAATATTCTACCAGTAAAAAATGCGATTTTCTAAAAAGTAATATAGAAAAATATTTAACTCCGTATATTAGGGTAGAAGTACCAGATGACACAGTAAAATGTTTATATTTGATAGCTGCTCTTGGATTTAAATCATCTTATCCTATAGCAATAAATACAGATCAAAGATTCAATTTTGATCAAGATACGTATTTATTATTAAGTAATGAATTACAAGAAATAGATAAAACTGGGATATTTTATAGTTCTTGGGAAAGTATAAAAGATAGACAAGCTGTACGAATTCTATTTGATTTATGTAAGAAAGGAAACATTAGATATTTAAAAAGAAAAGA
>DBFNNF010000141.1:0-5178 GCA_048407585.1 Lactobacillus johnsonii
ATTTCAAACTAGTAATAATGCATTTTTTAATTATTTTTCTTATATCTATTCCACAAAACTATGTTGCCAATTACTAGCATACATACCCAGATTAATGCTAGAACTATATTGTTTTGATAATTTTGTTTATTTTGAATATTAACCCAAATTACACTAAAGTATATTCCACTCAGAATTGCACTTACGGTAACACTAGTTAAGATAACTACTAAATTTGGTATTTTTTTCTTATACTTTAGCAGCTGAAGCCAATTGTAGACCATCTCACAGATTACAATTAACACTACCAGTAAGTCATACCACCAGTCTTGCTGCTTAACAAACATATTTATCGTATCAATAAAATAATAGCCACAAATAATTGCAAATAAATCTAAAGTAAGCAATTGTCCTATAATGGTGTTCTTCTCTTTTTCTTTCATAAAAGTCCCTTTATAAATCTTTATTGTTACTTTTAATTATAGAACAATAGCCTCCATTTCAGTATTAAAAATATTAAAGCGGGTTTTTAGGCACTTAAGATATGGAAGTAACTTAAAACAATTCCTAAAATCAAAACAAACCAGATCATCTTAGTGGAGGTCACATGTTTCTTTCCTAGCAACCAGTAAACTAAAGCTACAAGTAAGACAGGTACTAAGGATGGCATAATTTGATTTAAAATTGTCTGCATCTTTAATGTTACTTTGCCTGCTCGATATACAAAGGGCACTTTCACGTTAACTACGGTTGGTATCAAAGCCCCAACGACAGTAACCCCAAGTAAAATAGCAGAGTCGGTAATTGCATTTAACTTACCTGAAGCAGAATCAATTAATTTTGCTCCCTGTGAATAACCGAGGTTTAAAAAGCCAAATCTTGTGAATAAAACAATCAAATTAACAATTATCCACAAGAAAGCTCCAAAAGGATTTCCTCGTAATCCCATATATGCACCAATTGATCCACAGATTGTAGGAATAATAGCGCCAAAAATTGTGTCTCCTACTCCAGCTAAGGGTCCCATTAAACCCGTCTTTAAACCGGCAATTGTTTCTTTAGCTTTACTTCCCTGCTTTTCTTCAATTGCCAGATCCATTCCAATGATAAAGTTTCCGTCAAATGCATTCACGTTGAAGAATTGTGACTGCATCTGCATCATTTCAACTAATTCTTCATCTTTGTACCAGCGCTTTAAAAATGGCAAAACAGTGTAAAAGTAACCGGGAGCCATCATTTTTTCATAGTTCCAAGATAATTGACTAGCCCAGAGCCAACGCCAATTTGCTCGGAAAAGGTCTTTTTTTGTTAATTTATTTGAATTAGTTTTCATATTCTCCCTCTTCATTTGTATATTCTTCACTCTCAGCTACTTTTTCTGAACTATTTTGTTTTGTATTTAATTTTTCTACTTCACGAGTGTAGTGGAGATAAGCTAAAGCGGCTCCCAGCAACGCTACCCCTAGCATTGGCATTTTTAAGTAAGCCGCTGCAATGAAGCCTATTGCTAAATAAGAAATAAATCTTTTAGTTGGTAAGTATCTAAGCAAAATTGCAATACCAACAATTGGCAAAATATGCCCCGATACTTTTAACCCATCAGTCAACCAACCTGGAATTATTCGTAGAATTGCTTTAACAACATCGTTTCCCACTACAAGTAAGATAAAAACTGGGATTGCACGTGAAAATCCCCAGGTAAATGTTCCCCACAATGCATTTCTTGCTGCCGCATTTGGCTTATTTTCTTTAATAAAAGTATCAATTCGATGTTGAAAAATAGTATTAGCAAATCTGGCTAAAACATCTAGTTGGACCATTAAGAGTCCTACTGGAACTGCCAAACCAATTGCAAACTGCACACCTTTTCCTGAAATAACGGAGTAAACTGTACCAACAATTGCACCAGTCATAAAGTCCGGCATTGAGGCTCCTCCGTATGTTGAGACCCCTAAGACCATTAATTGGAGCGTTGCCCCAACTGCTAGCCCAGTTGTAATATCACCCATAATAATTCCTGAAATCATCCCAATTGCTAAAGGATTATTCACAATTGATACAGTCAATTGATCAATAATTGCCCAAAATGCTAGGCAAGTTAGTAATAAAATCTGCCACCATTGTATTGTCATTGTATTATCTTTCCTTTACTTTTTTAATAACTCCATAAATTCTTCTTTGTCTTCTGCCGGTACCATTTGATGATAAAGATGACAACCGTGCTCATTTAAGTAGTTAAAATTATCCACATCTTCTGCCGTAACAGCCACGCTCTTCGCAACTTGACGTGAATCAGCCTTAGTAGACATATTTCCTACATTAATTTCAGGCAAATTCACCCCATTATCAATCATTTGACGTAAAACTCCAGGATTTTTAACTAACACTAAAACAGTTTGACCCTTATATTTTCCTTCATTAATTCTTCTGGCTGCACCTTTAGCAGTCAAAATACTTAAGTGAACGCCATGCGGACATGCGGTCTTTAAGGCTGTTTTTTGAATATCATTCTTTACGATATCATCCCCAACTACCATAATTCGCGTTAATCGCAATGCATTTGTCCACATGGTAGCAACTTGTCCGTGGATAAGTCTTTCATCAATTCGAACGTTATGCATAGTTTGTGGTTCTACTTCCGCATTTTTATTTAATTCGTTACTTTGATGAGACTCTTTCTTGTTTAAGGTGGCCTTATCTTCAGTTGCCTTTCCAACAGGCGCCATATTTTCTTTAGCTTGTTTGATTGCTTCCTCCATCGGAGTTCCCATTACTGCTGCTAGCAAAAGTGGCAAGCACAGACCGCTGTATACTTTTACTTCAGGATGTTCTTGCTGATAGCGTAATGCAGCGTTAGCAGGAGTTCCTCCGGCAATATCCACAATAATAGTTGGCACTTGTTCAAAACTTTCGGCAGTTTGAGCAATCTCATCAAGTAAATCATCTTGATTCATTGTTTGTTTAAAAGCAATCGCCTTTACATTTGATAATTTTCCTGCAATCATTTCACAGCTAGCCAGGGTTGCCTTAGCATATTCACCATGACTAACTATTAAAAAGTTATTCACATTTAATTCCTCCAGAATTCACAATGTTTATATTTTATCCTAATTGGTATATAAATTAAAGCTAAATATAGTAGTGCTTTCAGCTAATTATTCAATATTGGTATAGTTCAATTATGATAGTTTATCCTTGTAATCGTTATCATTGCTGATACAAAAAGAAGACTCTACTTGATGAGAGTAGAGTCTTCTGAAGGAATATAACTATGAAAATTTCATTTAAGGAAATATTATCTAAGAATTTAATTTGTGTTGATATATGAGGATTATAGGAAAAATTTATTTTAATTATTTAGTAAAGCCAACATCGTACCATCTACTATTGCTTGCTGATGGCTTAAGTGACCAGCCAGTTACCTTGTTGTTAACTGCAGTTACTGACCAACTGTTTGTGGTAGGTACAACATAGGCATTGTCATACATCCATTGTTGCCACTTATCAAATGCTTGTACACGGTACTTGTGGTTGAATGCCTTACTTGAATCAATGTTAGTAAGAAGTTTAGATTGAGTTGGAGAAACAAAACGAGCCATGTTGTATGGAGCACCTTCACTGTAAAGATCCATTGGTGATGGTTCAGATGATAAGCTCCAACCACCTTCAAAGACATCAATCTTAGGACTATCTGCTTGAACATCTTGTACCCACGAGTTGAATTCCATTGGACGGCCACCAACAAATCTAGCATCTAAGCCGATCTTTTGCCATTGTTGGATGTAGTTAGTCCAGATCTTTTCAGCGTTAGGTTGACTGCCACGAACTGCAACATTAATAGTTAACTTCTTACCATTTGGTTGACGACGGTATTTTTCACCCTTTTTCTTCTTGTAGCCGGCCTTATCTAGTAATTCATTAGCCTTCTTCAAGTTGTATGGGTAACCTTTAATACTCTTGTCAGAAAAGTCGCCAAATTGTGCTGGAATCAAAGTATTAATTCTAAATGATAAACCATTATTGTAACGCTTGTTAACAGCATCGATATTCATTGCATAAGCCATCGCCTTACGTAATGAGACATTGTTCATCTTAGCGTTCTTATCTTCAACGTTCTTGCCAGTCTTCTTGTCAAACTTACCTACCTTAAAGCCTAAGTAGTTGTAAGACAATGGAATTTTACCGATAAAGTTAACATTTTCAGTATCTTTAACATTGTTCCATTGTGAATTAATTACACCAGTAATATCAAACTTGTGACTCTTAATAGCTTGAGAAACAGAGTTAGTTCCGATTACTTCCATAGTAATCTTATCTAAGTTTGGCTTACCACGCCAGTAATGTTCATTTGGTACATAAGTAACTGATTGACCACGAACAACTTTTTGAACCTTGTATGGTCCAAAGAAAAGTGGTTGTTTACGAACCTTATCATCTGATAAAAGTTTATCAAATGGAACGTCTTTCAAATAGTGGTATGGTTCTGCACTTTCAAGGAAGTAACCATTACCAGATTGAAGCATACCTGGTTTCATTTCCTTAAAATGAAGAACGACCTTTCGCCCATTTTCACCATTTGGCATTTCGATACCAGAAATCTTGTCGCTCTTTCCCTTGTGGTATTCTTCTAACCCAACAAGGTTAGCTAAAGAATCTGTATATCTTGAAGTCTTAGTTTTAGGATTACCAACAATTTCGTAAGCATATTCAAGGTCCTTAGCAGTTACTTGCTTACCATCTGACCACTTAACACCCTTTTTAACTTCAATGGTAATAGTCTTAGCATTCTTATCTAACTTAAAGGTAGCTGGTCCCTTATTATTAATCTTATAGCTATCATTAACATCGAAGAGTGCTTCTAATCCTGGTGCTTGAATTTCTGTGTCAGTAGCAGTATCAGATAACTCTGGCAAGAAAATACCTGTGAAAGGTGAGTCACTTTCAATAGCGTATTTTAATGTTCCGCCTTTTTTAACTTGTTTCTTAGGAACTGCTTCCTTAAAGCTAACTTTCTTATCGCTAGCATTATTATTGTTGTTATTCCCACAAGCAGTTAAAGTTAATGCCGCCCCTGACAAAACAGTAATTGCTCCTAACCACTTAACTTTTTTCATATTTTCTCCCCCTTTATGAGATGGCTTAAATTTCTTGTTTTTGATTATATGATATTAAAATGAAAAAAACAATATAAAATTAAAA
>DBFNNF010000142.1:0-4479 GCA_048407585.1 Lactobacillus johnsonii
AATTATTTAAAAGTGCGACTTATATTAGGTCACACTTTTTATTTATCTTTTTTTAATAGGTTAAAATAGGTATAATTAAAGGGTTAAAGAAAGGAAGCAACTATGGTTTCAGTAGCTTTTAAACAAAATTTAAAGAAAAAATACGGAATAAAATTTAATAACGAAAAATTGCTTGAAGATGCATTCACACATTCTTCTTATGCTAATGAGCATCCCGGGAGAACGGACTATGAAAAATTAGAGTTTCTTGGTGATGCTGTTCTTGAATTGGCGGTATCTGATTATCTGTATCGTCATTTCCCAAGATTAAATGAAGGGGAATTAACAAGAATGCGATCTAACATTGTTAGAACAGAGGGATTTTCTGAATTTGCAATTGAATGTGGATTCCCAGAAGAAATTAATTTGGGTAAAGGGGAAGAAAAAGCTGGCGCTAGAAAGCGTAAGACACTTCTTGAAGATGTGTTTGAAGCTTTCAATGGTGCGCTCTTTTTGGATCAAGGAATGCCAGCTGTACAACACTTTTTACATTTGACAGTTTATCCATTAATTGCTGAAGGAGATTTTAATGCCTCACGCGATTATAAAACTGAACTTCAGGAGCGTTTGCAGGTAAATGGACCAGTTAAAATTGAATATCAAGTAATATCTGAAGATGAATCAAAGCCATCTTTTAAAGTTCAGCTACTTGTAAATGGTGAAAAAGTTTCAGAGGGACAAGGACGTAATAAAAAAGCTGCTGAGCAGCAAGCAGCTCAAGCTGCATTAGATAAAAATAAATAAGAAAAGGTGAGTCTGTGCCACTACAACAATTAGTTTTAAATGGTTTTAAGTCTTTTGCTGATAAGACGACAATTAGATTTAATAATGGTATTACCGGCATCGTTGGTCCAAATGGTAGTGGAAAAAGTAACATTACTGAAGCAATTCGGTGGGTAATGGGTGAAGGATCTGCCAAGTCTTTACGTGGTGAAAATATGAAAGATGTTATTTTCGCTGGTAGTCAAATGAGAGCTCCAATGAATCATGCTGAGGTTGAGTTGGTTTTTGATAATCGTGATCACCAACTTGCTTCTGATAATGATGAAGTGGTCGTAACGAGAAAGATTTTGCGTAACGGCGAAAGTGATTATCTTTTAAATCATCATCCAGTAAGATTGAAAGATGTTAGGACACTGTTTATTGAATCAGGGATGTCATCTGATAGCTTGGGAATAATTTCTCAGGGGAAGGTCGATGAAATTCTTAATTCTAAGCCACAACAGCGCCGAGGAATTTTTGAAGAGGCTGCCGGCGTCCTTCATTTTAAGCAGCAAAAAGAAATTGCACTTAAGCAGTTAGACAAAACTAATGCCAATCTAATTAGAATTAATGATTTGGTTAAAGAATTGGAAGGTAGAATCGAGCCTTTACATGAACAGAGTTCTTTAGCAAAAGAATATAAATTTCAAAAAGAACAGCTTGACCATAAGTTAAAACAACTTTTGGGCTTGGAGATTGAAAGTCTAAATGAGGAAAAGAAAGCGGTCGCTAAGAAAGCGGCAGCAAATCAAGGGATTTTAAATAAGCTTGATGACGAAGTTAAGCAGTCTCAATCTGATTTAGAAGAAAAACGTAAGCAGTCAAATGAGCGTCATGCTGAAAAAGACGAAAAACAGCAAGAATTATTATCTTTAACGCAAAAGATTGCTGGCTTGACTACTGATCTTCAAATGCATCAACAATCTCGAGAATATGATGTTGCTACTCAAAAAGAATATAATGCACAATCTGAAGAACTAAAAGAGCGAAGAAAACGTTTGTTAGATCAGCTTGCAGCTAATGAAAAAGATCTAAACAGTCAAAACCAGGTCCTTGCTAATTTTGTAAAGAAACAAAAGAATTTAAAGCAGGAACTTAAGCAAGGTCCTGAACAATTGAATAATCAATTAGAACAAGTTCGATCTGATTATATTCAAACTTTGCAGGATCAAACGAGTAATAATAACGAGATTGTTTATTTAAAAAATGAATTAACTCGTAGTAAAAAATCAACTGATAACCGTCAGCAAGAAGTTGAAGAACAATTAGATGAAGCTCAAAAAGTTCTTACTCAGTTAAAAAAACAAGGGCAAGACCTTGTTTTAAAGAGAAAACAACTAAATGAAACTATTGCGACTCTTGATAGAAAAATTGCTGAAGAGAGTAAGCTTAAGGAGCAAAGCGAACAAGCTTACTTAAAGGTTAGAAATGATTTACAACAGATTTCTGCACAAGTAGAAGGCCTAAAGAAAATTAGAGATAGGCATGAAGGATACTATTATGGGGTTAAATATGTTTTAAATCATCAAAGTGATTTTCATGGAATTGTAGGGGTTATTGGTGAACTAATTTCTTTTCCAGCTGAACTAGAAGCAGCTTTGTCAACAGCTTTAGGTGGTGGCGTTCAAGATTTAGTTACTATTGACCAAAGTAGTGCTAGGGATGCCATTAATTTGTTGAAGCAAACTCGTACAGGTAGGGCTACTTTTTTACCTCTAGATGGATTACGGCATAATGAAATTGCTGCCTCCACTTTAAAATCCTTACAAAGTATTGAAGGATTTAAAGGTGTAGCAGCAGACTTAGTAACCTCAAAAACTGAGACTGATATTTCTAATGCTATTTCTTACCTTTTAGGAAATGTTTTAGTGGTAGATACTATTGATACGGCTTTGCGTGTTCAACGCAGAATTGGACGATATTATCGAATTGTGACGCTGGACGGAGATATTATTAGTCCTGGGGGAAGTATGACTGGTGGAACTAGAAATACAAGAAACAATTCTCCGCTGGCAACAAATGCTGAGATTGATAAATTAACCCGACAAATTAAGACAGGTAAGGTAGAATTTACTAAACTACAAACAGCCCTAAACGAATTAGATCAAAGATTAACAGAGTTGCAAACTGAGCTAGAAGCTAAAAATACTGATTTAACTGCCTTAAATCAAAAAATCAGTGAGCAAGCTATTAAGTATGAAAATGAAGAAAAAGAAGTTCAAAGGTTGACTCAGTTAAATGATTTACAGCAAAAGGCCCAACTTGAGAAGAAACAAGAAGAAGCAGAACTTACTAGTCGTCTTGAAAAAGAGCAGGATAAAAAGAAAGAACTTGAAGAAGTTGCTCAAACACAACGAGCAAAAATGGACCAATTAAAGACTGACTTGACCGATTTTGATGAAGCTTATCAAAAATTACAGGCAGAATTAAGTAACTTAAATTCCGACTTGGCGGTAGTAAAGAATAAATTAGAAAATATTACTACTAAGAAATCTGAAATAGAGGAACAACTAGAAAATACTAATTCCAGACTTAAGGATATTGAGGAAAAAATTAGGGCTTTGTCATTGTCTCAAAACGGACAAAGTGAGTTGAAAATTGAAGAGCAAGTTGCTAAGCTAAGCAAGCAGAAAAAACAAATGCAAGAGTCTTTAGCTGAAATAAATAAAGATTTAGGTAAATTTGATGCTCAAATAAATAATCTTGATCAAGTTGCTACGAGAAATTATAATTTGCGTAAAAATACTGCTGCAGAACAAGAAGAGTATTCTGCAAGACTAGGAGAACTTAAGTCCCAAATTAATCAAAAACTTGGCATTTTAAGTGAAGAATATTCCTTAACTTTTGAAGCAGCATTACAATTATCTGAGGGACAAAATACAACGGATTTGCGTAAGAAATTGGAACGTGAAGTTCATCTACACAAAATGTCTTTAGCAGATATTGGTGAGGTTAACTTGAACTCTATTGAAGAGTATGAAGATGTTAAAGCGCGATATGATTTCTTAAATGGACAACAGAATGACTTGCTAAAGGCTAGAAAAGATATTGAAGAGTCAATGTCTAAGCTAGATGATGAGGTAAAGAGTAGATTTAGCACAACTTTCCATCAGATAGAACGAAGCTTTGCAAAGATTTTCCCAATTATGTTTGATGGGGGTCATGCTAGATTAGAGTTAACTGATCCAAAGAACTTACTTGAAACAGGAATTGAAATTATTGCTCAGCCACCTGGTAAGAAGTCCCAGAAGTTAACGCTTCTTTCTGGTGGGGAAAGGGCGTTAACTGCAATTACTTTATTGTTTGCAATGCTTCAAGTTAACCCAGTACCATTCTGTATTCTAGACGAGGTAGAAGCAGCTTTAGATGAAACAAACGTTGATCGTTTTGCTCAGTTTTTGAATCATTATGATATGAAAACTCAATTTATTGTTATTACACACCGTCGTGGAACCATGCAGAAAGCAGATAATTTGTACGGAATCGTAATGCAAGAATCGGGTATTTCAAAAGTGTTATCTGTATCGTTAAATGAAATTAAGAAAGAAGTGAATTAGTAGTGGGATTATTTGATAAAATTAAGAAATCTCTTTTTGGTCATAAAGAGGAAGAACAAGAAGAAAGTAAAAAAGAAGTAACTGAAAATTCAAATGAAGAACTTCAAGAGCCTGAAGAAAA
>DBFNNF010000143.1:0-2783 GCA_048407585.1 Lactobacillus johnsonii
CCGTAAAAAAAAGGCTCATAAACTCAGATGGGGCATGAAAGCTCAAAAAAAAAGTCGGCAGAAAGAAAAGGCCATCCCGGAAAGGGGTTTTAAAAAAAGGTCTTTAAATCTAGCTGAAGCATAAAATTAGAAGTTTAACAATCCCAAAAAACAACGAGTTATGTCACGAGTACACTATTTAGAAGGAGATTATGAACAGTTAGTTATTAATGAAACGATAGACGGTCTTTTTTCCAGTTATCGTATAGACCGCAATTCATTGCCAAAAGGATTTTTCCTTTATGAGATTAGATGGGATGACAGCTTATCTTCATTGGCAGAGATTAGCCCCTCTGTGGTGGTGAATCATGCAGGTTCATTCATTACAAAGTCACCCCTTGAATTTGATGCAAACAATAGCATACGGATAACCTATACCAATTTTATCGAGTTCTGCCAGTTTGGTGAGTGGGCTTATGAGAAACTGGCTGTATTGGATTGTAATTCCGGTAATGTTGCGGTGATAAGCCCAGACAGGAGATTGCAGACCACTGAAGAGATTGAGATTTTTTTGAGTGGGCATTGTGGCTATCATCTGAGTGAGATTAATTGGATGGTGATGAAAGGCGATGTGCTGTTTTTGAACGAGAACGATTTTTAATGAGTATAACCGTAACTGCCTCTTGGAATGGGGCAATTACATAAAATATTATAAGTATGAAGTGGATAGATAAGATGGTAGAACGCATTACCCGAAAAGAAACTGCTTTAAATGACCACTTTTGTGTAAATCGGCATACGGTTGTATGTCAGAGTGGTATGACTGATTATGTTTCTGTAACGATTGATAATACCGATGGTTTTGATTTCGATTTTTGGACAAAACAACTTTGTTTTGAGAAGGACTGTAAATATCGCTCGGAGATAAAAGCGGCTTTTGATAAAATCTATGGCACAAGGAATATAGAATGTTGTGAATAATGAAGTCAGAAAAGTATGATACCAAAGGAGATAATGAAACTTTATGAAAAGCTTGCTTTCAGTCGGGGATATGAAGAAGCCTTTCGGGATTTTTTGGATGTTTGTCTTTACTATTTGTCTGTCGGGATGTTGGCGGAGGATTATCGTAGAGTGGAAAAAAGATATAAGCCATATGAAATGGAACTTTTTGTTCAAATGTTTTATAGGGTGTCTGAATATTCGGAAGGATTTTGCGATGTCTTGGGAGATATGTTCATGGAGTGTGTCAGTCATGGGAATAACGGACAGTTCTTTACCCCGATACACGTTGCTGATTTGATGGCATGTATGGGGGGAAATAGGCTGAAACCTAAACAGTCGGTCTGTGATTCGTGCTGTGGTTCCGGCAGGATGCTACTTTCCGCTGTAAAAAAATGTGCGGAAGAGAATGATGGAGGAAGGCTTTTTTGTTATGGCTCGGATATAGATTTGATTTGTGTAAAGATGACCGTTGTCAATCTGATGATGAATAGCGTACCCGGTGAAGTCGCATGGATGAATACATTGACAATGCAGCATTGGAGAAGTTATCATATAGATTTACAGCTGATAGCCGGAGTATGGTTGCCTATTTTAAAGATAACGGAAGCAGGTGACACTTCTTTTATTAGGAAACTTGAAAATGCAATGGAGGATAATTCTGAATTGAAGAGGTCGATTCAGAGCAACGCAAGGGCTACGCAGCTGACTTTTGATTTTTGACAAGATAAATATGTAAAAAGGATTTTGGTATGAAAGCAATAAGAACAAAAGAGGTGAATGAGAACGTCAAAGCGGCGAACAGTTGTTTGCGTAAAGCGAAATGGCAGGCTAAGGAATTGGCTGTTTTTACAGGTGAAGTAGTGCGTCTGATGGATAAGGAAGGGCATTCTCTACAAGGGTTCTTTAATCGGGTGGAGTTTGTTCTGGTGGACGGCACTATTAAATTCCGTGTAGTTATAAATCCTATTCTTGAATGTGAGAACTGTATAATGGCTTCTTGCCATGAAGACTATCTTTATGAGGTGGTCTCGGTGGAAAAGTTTACCTATAAAAATTATAGGTATCATTTGTAATGATATTGTATTTTAATGATTATAAACTGATTTATATTATAACAATGATGGGCAAAATTAATAATATTCCCGTTTTGAATGAAGATGTTATTCGTTTGGTTGTACTCAATGAGGAAATTATTGGGTATATCTATCCACGAAGGACTTCTTATGTGGTGGCATTGGAGATAAAGCCGGGACGTACTACCTCTTTGGCTACATCTGTCAATAAACAATGCATGGTTTTGTTGAGTGATAAGGTTCGTTTGGCCACGGAACAGGATTTCGATGATTTTCATATATGCTTTGATGGTTTCAGAAATAACACTATGTATTGTTATAATCAGGGAACGGAACCTATATACCTTCAATGAAGCACATTCTCCCTTCTTTTGGATTAGGGAAGGGAGGGTATTTTGCTGTCCGCTACTTTTTGGCAAGCACCCCAAAAAAGTAGCAAAAAACGCTTGGAGTTACTGGTAATCCCATTAATTTGCGTTCACGCAGTATTCTTTCCCACCCTCCCCTTCATCGGAATGACTGTTCTCATTCCCGGTTTACCCGTAATCATCCGCTATGCGGCTGATTATGGGTAAACCGGAAAAGAGAAGTTCCAAACGTGGGCGGGATTGCAATGGTCATCATCCGGAGCTTCGGCATTGCCGAAACAACCTCCTTCTTCCGTATTGCAGTCCCTTCCTTTTACCGTTTGTCCCGGCAGTCCGTTGCTAACCCGTTCCCCCCTGTCAC
>DBFNNF010000144.1:0-6157 GCA_048407585.1 Lactobacillus johnsonii
TTGTAGGTAAATGAATTATTTTTTGAATTCGGTTTCTTTTATTTGCTTTTAAAAAGGACAATCGTTATGGTTGAGATGAGAGTTAATGTTTTAGAAATATAAATGAACAGTTTCAAAGGTGGTAAGTACTATGGTTAAAAAAACTGTTCCTAAAAAGTTAACTTTTATGTCAATTTACTTTTTAGGAATTAACGGAATTATCGGATCTGGAGCGTTTTTACTTCCACAATCTATTTATAAAGATATGAATTTACTTAGTGTAGTTGTTTTACTTTCTGCTGCACTAACAGTAGGGTTAATTGCATTATGCTATGCAGACTTGGCTAGTCGTTTTACAGGCTCTGGTGCTGCATGGTTATATTCCTACAATGCATTTGGTAGGTTTGCAGGATATGAACTAGGTGTATTTACCTGGTTTTTAGGGTGCTGTACCTATGCGGCTGAAGTAGTAGCATTTTTAACAACACTAAAAAGCTTTGTACCTGCATTCAACCAAAGCTCAATCTATTTTGCTGTTGGGATAGGATTAGTTCTATTATTTTCAATTATTAATTTCTTTGGTCGTGCCTTGGTTAAAATAATTGATAATACTTCTTCAATTGCTAAGCTATCAACTATTATTTTGTTTATTATTGTTGGTATGTTCTTCATGCATATTGCAAACTTCCATCCCGTTTTACCAGCCGCAGCTGCAAAGGGTGTAGGACCATTTTTCCATCACTTTGGTGCAGCCTTTAGTGTTGTATTTTATTTGTTTAGTGGCTTCTCATTTATTCCAATTGCTGCCTCTCAAATGAAAGATCCAGCTAAAAATATTCCCCGGGCTTTAGTTGCTGTTATGGTTACGGTAACTATTCTTTATACTTTGATGGTATTAATTGCCATTGGTATTTTGGGGCACAAGATGTCTTGGTACACCATTCCTATTGCCAACGCATTTAAGTCTGCTGTCGGAGAATGGGGTTATGTGATCATTATCATTGGAGTCTTATTAAGTATTTTTGGTGTGGCATTCACGTGTTCATTTAATACCCCAGCTTTGATTGCTTCTTTAGCTCTAGAACACCAATTACTACCAAATTGGGTAGGAAAAAAGAATAAATTTGATGCTCCATGGGTTGGTATTATTTTAACTGCAGCTGTAACCTTACTTTTAATTACTCAATCATACTTGTTCTTAGTTGGATGTATTGTTTTAGCTTCATTTGTTCAGTATGTTCCATCTATCTTTGCCGTTATT
This sequence comes from Lactobacillus johnsonii, assembly GCA_048407585.1. Lineage (GTDB taxonomy): Bacteria > Bacillota > Bacilli > Lactobacillales > Lactobacillaceae > Lactobacillus > Lactobacillus johnsonii_C. Next base: position 1,241 of record DBFNNF010000144.1, read on the forward strand.
AAATTTAAGCATACTGGACAATATCCAAACCATGGCTTCAAGCTTCCAGGTGGCTACACAATTCCAATTTTAGCTTTATTAGTAGCTTGCTATTTAATCTTTAACTTTACTTGGGAAACTATTTTACTCTCAATAGTTGTAGCTGCTGTAACAGCTGTTTTATACCTGTTCTTAGGAAAGAAGAGATTGGCTAAGATGGGTGGAATTCCAACTGCCGTTAGGGAGAAAAAGAATCAGATAGAAGCTGACTTAAAGAAGAAAAATTAATTAATCTAAATTACAGTTTATTTAGATCAAAAAGTTAATTTGTATAAATAAAAACAGCATTTCTCAATACATACGAGAAATGCTGTTTTTATGTTATTTGGAAAGATTTTTTACAACATTAAAGTTAAACAAGATTAAGTTTAAGACAACAATACCTGCTGTCACAATGAATACCATACTATAACTTGAAATACCGGCAATGAAAGATCCTAGAAGTGGTCCCGCGATATTTCCAATATACATTGCACTCTGATTCCAAGAAAAAATTCGACCAGTAACAGCGGCAGGTGAATTTTTGGTTAGTAAAGTCTGTACTTGTGGGAAAAGACATGCGTCAGTAAAACCAACTAAAAAGCGTAAAATACCTAGTTGCACTGTATTGTGAACAAAGGCAGTTAAAAAGAATAAAATTGTTGCACCAATAAAACCACCGATAATAATTTTGTGAGTCCCAATTTTATCACCTAATGCTCCAAAACGTGAAGCAGCTAAAAATGTTGCAATTCCGGGTAAAGCTGCAATAATTCCAGAAACAAAAACAACATTTCCATGTCCATTCATCAATTGTTTAACATATAGAGAAACAATTGGGTTAATTGAATTGTTGGCTGCTTGAATAATTAAAGTGGTTAACAGTAAACCAAATATCAGGGTTGGAGAGCGTAGAGTAGCAATGACACCACTTGCTTTATCTAGTTTCTTTTCCGTAATCGGCTTGAATCCTTCTTCATGAACAAAGAAAAGTGAGAGAAGGAAGGAGATTAATAATAATCCTCCTGTGATAAAGAAAGTAACGCGGTAACTAAATGCAGACGCAAGTGCTCCACCTAAGAAAGGCCCAAGTAAGTTCCCGGCAGTAAAAGAAGAGGCCATTGTTCCTAGCGCTTGACCAGATTTTTCTTTAGGTGTTTCTGTAGCGATTAAAGCATTTGAATTTGAAACAAATCCTGCAAAAACTCCCTGCAACATTCTTAAGAAAAATAGTTGCCAGACATTAGTAACTAATCCCATACTTCCAAGGACAATTGCCATCCCAAGGGAAGCCCTGAGAATCATTAGTTTTCTACCTTTTTTATCAGCTAATTTACCCCACCATGGTGAAATAATAGCTGAGACGAAGTACACTCCGGAAAAAATAAATCCCGACCAAAAGTTTAGCTGTTGGTGAGTAAAATGTCCTAAGGTATCGATGTATAGAGGTAGGAAGGGCATAATCTCTGAAAATGCGATTCCTGCGATAAATACGGCGATAGAGAGAACATAAAGATTCTTTTTCCAAATTGGCTTATCTAATTTTTGTGTCATTTTGTCCCTCCAATTTTTTAAAATCTACCGTTTTATTTTTAAGGGATATTTTTCCTACTTTAAAACCATAATCTAGTAATTCCTTTTTATAAGTTAAGAAAGAATGATCAATTGGTAGGCCGACAATCTTTTGAATTTGGTCGAAAGATAATTGAAAGTCTTGATCATGATTATCTTTAATATATTGCCATAATGGTGAAAATTTGCTCATTAATTTTTCTTTCTTTAAATCTGCTTTTCTAAATTGATTGAAATCTTTTCAAGTTGAGATAGAGTATCAGGATCTACTGTTCCAACTAGTTGATTTACCTCTTCAAAGGCGTCGTTCACTTGTCTAAGAACCTCAACTCCAGCTGGAAGTAAGAATAGTTGTTTTTTTAGTCCATTATTTGGATCTGCTCGACGTTCAATCATTTTTCTTTTTTCTAATAGTTTAACTACATTAGTAAAACTGGCAGGTTGGTAAAAAAGATAATCTGCAACTTCCTTTTGAATGCAGCCGGGATGCTTTTGAATGTATCGTAAAACATGGGCATGGGTCATTCTTAAATTAATGGAAGCTAGGCGTTGATTGATTAATAGGTTTTCTAATTTACCAATATGATATAGCAAATTTGCTAAGGGTCTTTTTCGCATAGTTTTGCCTTTCTAAGTTGTAATTACAACTAATACTTTAAATAAGTATACCGCAACTAATTGTAATTACAACTTATTTTTCTAATTTAGAGGATTAGTAATTTTAGAGAAATCGTACTTACGATATTTCAAGGCTGCTTTTTTGTCTTTAAACATAGCGCTATGAATGTCACCGGAAGAATAAGCTAAATAAAGGCACTGATTTCCTTTAAAAGTACCTGTGATATAGATGATATCAACAGTATCTAAAAATCCACGTGCTCGGAGCCACTGCGAACCATTTTTATTTTCAAAAGAGACCATGCTTGCGTCTCCAGCGTAAGCTCTATTATTTTTTTCTGAGCGATGGTTTAAGGTTAGGTTAGGATCAGTTTTTTGATAAACAACAGAATCCATGATAGTATGCTTGCTTATAATAAATTTTCGCGCTGTTTTACTGTAGGGATCAGTTTGATACCAGGTTCCTTGAAAGCCAGTAGGAATCGTAGCTAGCTTAAAACCAGGATATTTTTTATTTAAGTTTGGTTTAGGGGAAGTTTTAACAGTGTTTTTTGAAGTAGTAATTGAAGATTTTGAACTAGAAGATTTAGGTTGATTATTTTTAGAAGTATTGCTGCAAGCAGTAAGTAATAAGGTGGAAAATAGAATTAGAGCTACTTTTTTCATGATTTTTGTCTCTTTCATTGAATACATTTTTCTCATAAGTATAGCAGCAAAATACCGATTAAATAAAGAGACCTATTTATTCTTATTAGCTAAAGCTGAGTAGCCTGCATTAACAAATTTATTTAGCATTTTTACATCTTGATACCAACTATTATCTTTTACGAAATGATGGGCTCGATTGACAGCAAAGGAGCCATGAATCATATACTTAAAAATTGTTTCTGCCTCATCTTGAGATAAATTCGTCTCTTTTATAATAGAAGGAACGACCTTATCGTGCTCGTGAAGCATGATTCGTCCAACAATATATTCACTTAAGTCGGGATCCATTAAAAGATTTTGATAGGTGGGGTTATCACCAATTCTTTGACAGGCGGGAATCAATGATTCGTTTTCTTTGAGATAGTTAATAGTGTAATCACCAGTCATAGAAATTTTACTTTCATGATTCAACATTAGAGCATCATCTAGAATTTCATTTAAGACATCGTTTAGGGAAGTATAGTGTAAATAAAAAGTAGAGCGCGTAATTTCCGCTTCTCTACAGAGTTTAGCAACCGTTAATTTTGCATATCCTTCTTCTTTAACTAATTTTAGAAATGCTTCTTTTATTACATTGATAGTGTAGATAGTTCTACGATCAGTTTTTCTTTTCTTGATTTGTACCATATAAGCCTCGAATCTAGTCAAGAAAATTCTAACATTATTCTTCTGTTAATCGCTCAATAATTTCGCGTTGATCTGGAAAAAGTTGAAGTAATTTATCTTTACGAGGAATAAGAATTTCACCAGAAGAGTTAGTTGGAATATCAGTATTAAGTTGTGAAAAGCCTGCTCCGGTATCGTTGGCACTTTCAATGGCTATAAATGTACCTGCTTCTGCATAAAAACCATGAACTTCTTTCTTCTTTTTGTCTAATCCTAACCGAACTTTGTAGTACTGACCATCTGATGTAAAACAGTGTACTATTGCGGCGTCTCCCATAGAGTACATCCATGATTGACCATACTCAACAGTATGGAGGTAGGAAGGATGCTTTTTATCAATTGTTAAGTAAAGAGGAAAACTTCCAGGTCGAAAAGCTTTATCTGCCATATAGTTGGGATAAAATTTTTGAAGAGTAGCTTCTTGTTTTTCCATTTCTTTTTTAGTTGGAGCAGGAGCTCTTTTAGTAGGTCCTTGGGTGGTAGCTCCATAACTTTTTCCAGTTAAAATTTCTTTGAAAGCATCATCAATTGTAGAAGAATAACCAATAGATTGTTCTTTGATCGCATTCGGAATCAGTAATTCCCTTTTGTTAATCGTAATGTAGCGACTTTTAGGATTAGAAGCAACTAGTTGCATACTTGGAGCTTTGATCATTTGATTTCGTGGCCCAATTCCTAATTCAAGAACTAAAAGCTTTTTATCTTGATAATTGGTAATAAATTTTTCAAAATTGTGTACTTGTTTTTGATTGATCTCAAAATTTTCACCGGCAAGATTTAAATCTAGAGGAGCGCCGCATTTATCACAAGTTGGGATGTCAGCTTCTGTTAATGTTCCAGCTTGATCTTTTAGATAAATATCATGGATTTTTTCACCCAATTGATAAATGCCATGTTTGTCTGGGTGAGAGGAGCATACGCCTTCAAGCCAATCACCTTCAATTTCAAAAACATTTTTAAGGCCAGCAAGAGTAAAGTGAGCATCAATATTTGAAGTCCAGATAAAGTAAGGTTTATCACCAATAATCTTTTTAAGATCTTTCATATATCGGCTCTCTTCATAATTATTGCCATAGTATTCAATAATTCGAGCAAACGCACGCCATTGATCTAGTTGGTTTGGATAGGGATAGCCTAATGCAAGTAAAAGATTAGATAAGTGGTATTTATCTACTAAGTCTCCCAAAACTTCACGAAGTTTTTTATCGTTTGCAAATAAGTTTAAACCTTCGGAAATGGAGAACCCATTACTTGCAGTTACTAAAATTGCATCGGATTCGTTAAGCCATTGATTTGATAATTGTGCAGCTTTATTAGTCATTTTTTCTCCTTTGA
>DBFNNF010000145.1:0-2018 GCA_048407585.1 Lactobacillus johnsonii
GACCACCCTACTTTGACTTGTAGGATGGTCTTTTTCTCGTTTAAAATTAGAATAGATTTTTAATCGAGGTTTTCAAATGAAACTAAATAAAAAATTTAATCTATTATTGATCACAAGTGCTATCTTTTTAATAGCAAGTGCTTGTAGCAAGCCTAATCATGAGGAACCAACAAATAAAAAGGCAGACAATCATATCGCTCTGATATCTGACATTAACGGCATTAAAGATAATTCTTTAAATCAATCTGCCTGGAATGGTTTAAAAGATTATGGTACTAAAAATGATCTTCCAGAAGGAAACAAAGGCTATAACTATTTTGTACCTAAAGATCCGAAAAACTATCAAACCACTATCAATGAAGCGTTAGATAAAAATTTCTCAACTATTATTGGTGTTGGCTATACTCTTAAGCCAAATATTATTAAAGCAGCTAAAAATAATCCGAAAAAAAATTTTGTTGTTATTGATGCTCATACTCCAAAACTAAAAAATTTAACCGGTATCTCCTTTAAGAATCAAGAAGGAGCATATTTAGCTGGTGTAGCAGCTGCTTACACGACTAAAAGTCAAACAGTTGGTTTAGTCTTAGGTCAAAATAGTAAAGAAATGGCCTCATTCAAAGCAGGTTTTATTCAAGGCGTAAGAACAACAAATCATAAACTTCATAAACATATTAAAGTAGTGAGCCAGACAGTTGGAAACTTTTCGGATGCTAATAAAGCACACGATATTGCCCAGGAAATGTACAATAAAAAAGCTGACATCATTTTTCAAGCAGCAGGTAAAAGTGGACAAGGTGTATTCAAAGCAGCTCAGGAAATCAATCAAGCTCGACCTGTAGGGCAAAAAGTATGGGTTATAGGATCTGATGAAGATCAATCAAAATTGGGCGACTACCTTGCAAAAGGCGGACAACCATCTAATTTCACTCTTACTTCAGTTATCAAAAGTGCCGATCTTGCTGTTGAAGATATTGCTACCCAAACTGCTAGTGGGAAATTCCCAGGTGGTAAAACTCTGAAGTATGGTCTTAAAAACAAAGGTATTTCTTTAGTTCAAGGAAATTTATCCTATCATACCTGGATTAAAGTTCAAAAAGCTAAGCAAAAAATCATTGACGGTAAGATTAAGGTTGATACAGATTAATAGATTGAAAAAAGAGAGGTAGTTATTTACCTCTCTTTTTATTTTTATGAATTAAAGTCGTCTTATTAGAGCGTTTTAAGTTTTCAAACACCTTATCTGCATACCGTGAAATATAGGCAAATACTAAAACATCTACTACAAAGAGTTGACTTATCATCGATGTAGTAGCACCAGACCTAATTTTTGGCTCCCCAATATCTTGGGTAAGTAATACAAGATCAGCTTTTTTAGCTATTGCAGTTCTAGGCTGTGCTGTTAGTAACACAGTTTTTATACCAACTGATTTCCCCACTTCTAAAAGATCACTAATTTCAGTCGTCATTCCCTGATTACTGATTAAGATTAAAATATCATTAGGAGTAAAGTTTCCAATTTCTGTAGCTGCAATATGAAAATCAGTAGTATAGGTGATAGCTTTTCCTAAACGAAGAAATTTCTGGTATAGATCATTAGCTACTAGACCGGATGCTCCAACACCATATGCTAAAATCCGTGAAGCCTGATTAATTTCTTTTACTAGTTTAGAAATCGTTTTTTCATCGATTCCACTTTTAGTTATGTCTATCACTGACTTAAACCTTGTGGCCATTTTATCCTTTATTGATGAAACATCTTCTCCAATATCTATTTCATCATATTCAGCAGGTTCTTTGGGTAACTGTAGTGCAGCTAGTTCTAATTTTAATTCACTAAATCCATCAACCCCAATTTCTTGGCAGAATCGAACAATCGTTGCTGTACTAATACCAGTATCTTTAGATAATTTTTGAATAGAAGACTTTATAACTGTTTTAATGTTATTACTTATGTACTCTGCTAAAAATTGTTCTTTTTTTGGCATCTGAGCCTTCTTAGAATGAATGATATTTAA
>DBFNNF010000146.1:0-3076 GCA_048407585.1 Lactobacillus johnsonii
TGAAGGAAAAATTCCCGTTATCATTAATATTCATGGCGGTGGTTGGGTTTATGGTACTAAAGAAACCTATCAATTTTATGGACTAGGAATGGCTAAACGAGGCTTTGCTTTTATAAATCCTAACTATAAGTTGGGGCCAGAGGTAAAGTTTCCAGAGGAACTAAATCAAGTCAATGAATATATTCATTGGATAGCAAAACATGCAGATGAATATAATCTTGATAAAAACAATGTTTTCTTAGTTGGGGATTCTGCTGGTGGTCAAATGGCTGAACAATACACGGCGATTTTGACTAATCCGGTATATCGAGAAAAATTTGGCTATACCCTCCCTGATTTGAAGTTCAGAGCAGTTGCCTTAAATTCACCTGCTACTTTTATGAAAAATCCAGGGATGATGATGGACGCTACCTTGGCTTACTTTGATCCAGAAGTAATGAAGAGTGCTAAGAATCAGGACTTAATTGATGTTGAAAAATATATTACCGGGGACTTTTTACCTACCTTTATTTCAACAGCTAATGAAGATTTTATCCATGATTGTGCAGTACGATTAGATGGATTTTTAAGAGCTAAAGGCGTAGAAGTTATTCAAAAATCTTGGGGTAATGAAAAGCATCCCGAACCGCATGTTTTTCTGATTAATCAAAAAGATGAGTTAGCAAAGGAAGCTAATGATGAAGAAGCAGCATTCTTTAGAAGACATATTGTAAAAGAGTAGTAGAAGTAAAATTGAGGTAAAAAGATGAAAGAAAAGAATTTACCGGATCATATACTTTTTAAAATATCATTATTGTCTATCTCAATTTTTTTAATGATGGCACCAGCCATCGCACCAGCTTTACCGTTGATGTATCATGCCTTTCCAGGAGTCGATAAGGCTGGAGTTGAGATGTTATCGACAATCCCAAATATTGGAATTGTTATTGGATTATTAATTAGTCCCTTTTTGATTAAATTCATAGGCGAAAAGCCTACTATTATTATAGGCTTGCTGACAACTTTATTAGCCGGTACCTTTCCAATGTATGCGACTGCTTATATGCCCATTTTAATATCAAGGTTTTTGATAGGTGCGGGAATCGGTTTATTTAATTCACTTGCTGTTAGTTTGATTCCTCAATTTTATAGTAATAATGAAGAAAAACTAGCTACTATGGTCGGGTATCAAAATGTGATGGGTAGCTTAGGAGCTGCAGTTGCATCATTTTTAATTAGCTGGCTCTTAACCATTTCTTGGCATGCAGCATTTGCAATTTATTTCTTAGTAATTCCTGTTTTGATTTTATTTGTATTATTTGTACCTCTTCCTTCATCAAAACAAACTCTGAATAAACAGGGAGCAGCAAGAAAAGAAAAACAAACTATCAATAAAAAAGTTATTTTAATATCAATATTAATGTTTTTCATTTTCTTATTCTATATGCCAATGAATTTTAAAATACCAGCCTTAGTTGTTCAAGAAAAATTAGGAACAGTTAGTGATGTTTCGGCGTTAACTGGAGTTTTGAACTTAGTCGGTATTCCGATTGGTGCTTCTTTTGGTTTCTTCTTTAAAAGATTACATGATAAGATATTTCCACTGGGATTTAGCTTAATGGCGCTTGGTTTCTTTTTAATTGCTTTAGCAGGTAATTTTCTTATGTTGAGTGCTGGGTGCTTAATTTTAGGGATTGGCTTTGGTTTAGGAGTTCCGTATATGTATAACTGGCTTGATTGGTCAGCACCAGAAAATTCAATTAACTTAGCTACGACTATTGTCCTAGTGTTAGTCAATATTGGCTGTGCTGTTTCACCAATGATTATTAATGCAATTACGCCAAGTGCTAAAATTGGCTTATTAATATCAGCTATTTTCTTTACTTGTTTTTCATTATATGCAGTTCTTCACTATCTTAGAGTTCATAAAAAACAAAAAGTTACTGCTTAAATTAAATTGCTATTAAAGTGCTAGAATAAAATCTAGCGCTTTTTTCGTGTATTAAGTTATAATTAAGCAAAAACTCACTTTTTTTGTTAGAGGATTTTATGAAGAAAATTTTTTATGTAATGACTGAAATAATTCTTTTTTTAATTTCAGTTATAGCCTTTACCAAACCAGCCTTGGCTGATGTGAATTATGATATTACAAATGTTGATGTGACAGCCCGAGTTAATCCAAATGGTTCATTATCTATGGAGAGAAGGATCACCTATAAATTTGATGATGACGCTCATGGTATTTTCTATCAGCAAAATTTAGCCAATAATCAAGAATTAAAAAATCCGCAGGTTAGAATTTTGGCTGACAAAAATTCACAAATGGTAGTACAAAGTGCGACTCATGAAAATAATACTTATGAATTAAGTCATAGTGATCATGGCTATCGTTTTAAAGTTTGGCATAGCGTAAGGGATGGAGATAAATTTACAGTAATTTATACTTATGAAATTACAAATGCAATCACGAACTGGAAAGATACAGCTGAACTTAATTTTAAGATTATCGGAGATGGATGGGATACAGACCTAGACAATGTACGAGTAGGTATTTTCTTCCCGGGCCCAGTTAAAGACTTAAAAGCTTGGGCACATGGAGACTTGTCTGGTCAAATTACAGTTAATCCACAAACAGGCAATATTATCATGACAGCCTCTAATGTAGGTGGAGATGAAGGAATTGAGGTCCATAGTCTTTTTCCTGTTGAGGTAACTAATCAAAATAAGAATATTAAAGATCAAAATCATAAAGAATATGTTTTAGATCAAGAAGCAAGATTTGCAAGGCAAGCTAATGAACGGCGTCAAAGAAACAGAATCCTAGGCTTAGGTGCTTTGGTAATATCTGGATTACTTTCTTTACTAGCAATTATTAGAAGCTTTACTTTAAAAAAGTCCGGAGTTAAGCCCGAAAAAGAAAAGCAACTGGCTAGAAATTATGAGATTCCATCAGTTTCACCGGTAATGGCTGAAATTTTAGATACAGGAGATGAGCCAAGTTCTAGATCCTTAACTGCATCTCTAATGGAATTAGCTGTCCAAAAAAGGATTAAAATTGATCCTATCAAGATAAGAAAAAGAACTTACTACAAAATTT
>DBFNNF010000147.1:0-6957 GCA_048407585.1 Lactobacillus johnsonii
AGCCACATTACTTGCAGCTCTAGTTTTTTGAAATATTCAATTAATTAAAATATTTTTGTTCAGATTTTTCTTTCTTTTCAGCTTCAAGTGCTTTTTCACTGGCTGCTTGCTTAGGCAAGATCCAGTTCATTAACATACCAAAGATGGTACATAAAGCAACTGAAGTTAATTGGAAGTTACCAAGTTGTAAGTAAGCTCCACCGATACCAATAACTAAGATAACAGAAGCGATTAACATATTACGTTTTTCGCCAAAGTCGATTTTATCATCAACTAAAATCTTTAGACCATTAGATGCAATCGTTCCAAATAGTAAGAATGAAATACCACCGATAACTGGCATTGGAATTGATTCGATGACTGCAGCAACTTTACCAACAAAACTAAAGACAATTGCAAATACTGCAGCTCCTGCTAATACCCAAACTGAATGAACTTTGGTCATAGCTAAAACACCGATATTTTCACCGTAAGAAGTAGTCGGAGGACCACCGATAAAACCGGCAATAATTGTTGAAAGACCGTCACCCATCATAGTACGGTGTAAACCTGGATTCTTAAAGAAGTTTCTCTTCGTTAGAGAGTTAAGAACCATAATATGCCCCATGTGTTCAGTCATTGTAACAAAGGCGATTGGAGCCATTGTTAAGATGGCTGCTGGATACCATTTGAAGTGGTAGCTAATTCCAGGTACATCTAAAGCGGGCATTGAGAACCAAGCAGCCTTTGCTACTCCTGAAAAATCAACTATTCCTAGAACGCAAGATAGGGCGTAACCACAAACGATTCCAAGCATAATTGAAACCAAACTAGTAAAGCCTTTAAAGCACATTTGGAAAATTAAGGTCATGACCAAGGTAAAGATGGCAACACCGAAGTAAGTTAAGTTGTACTTGGTACCTTTCATCATGGCATCGTTGGCAGCAGTAGTTGCAAGAGATAGTCCAATTACGATAATGATTGGTCCTACAACAATTGGTGGTAAGACTTTATTCACCCAATCAGAACCAACCTTTGCGATAACTAAGGCAACGATAACATATACTAACCCAGCAGCAATTGCACCTTGAGCAATTGCTGGATAACCATCTTGCTTCATTAGAGCTTGCATTGTTGCAACGAAAGCAAAACTTGATCCTAAGTATGCTGGAATCTTGAAACGGGTTAGTAGCATATGGACTAAAGTACCAACACCAGATGAAAGAAGAGCAATACTTGGATTAATTCCGACTAAGATTGGAACCAGAACCGTTGAGCCAAACATGGCAAACAAGTGTTGCATGGAAAGGAGAATTCCTTGTCCTAATTCTGGCTTCTCATAAACGTCTAAGATCGCATCATCATTATGAAATGTGTCTTTAGGCATCTTTTTCATAATTTCCTCCTTGAAATGAAAATCTTGATGACCTAAAGAAAAAACGACTATCTAAAGAGGATTCCTTTAAGATAGTCGTTTCTGTTTAAAACTATGTCAAAAAATAGTTTACGCGCAGATTTCCTTGATAGCCTCACGGGACTATATTAAAGGTCATCACATTATTTCTTTCTTAATTTAACTAAGATATAAGAAAAAAGTCAAGCATAAAATTAACTCTGTTCTAAGTTGTTGGTTTTAAAGTTTATAAACATAAAAAATATTTGTGTGTAAGCGATATCCTTGCTATAATACGGCTAAGGAGGACTATTTGGCTTTTTAAACAAATAATGAACATAAATTAACTTTGACAAACATAAATGAACATATATAATAAAGATGTAATGAGTTAGTTAGCCAAATAGAATTAAGGTGAATAATGCTTAAAAGAGAACGATTAAGAAATATTTTAGAAATTGTAACTGATAGAAAGTTTGTAACCGTTGATGAATTGGCTAAAACATTGCAAGTTTCAGACATGACGATTAGACGGGACCTTAATGAATTAAATACTACTGGTAAAGTAATGAGAATTCATGGCGGGGCACAGGTAATTTCTCAACAAGATTCTGTTGAAAAAAATTATCTCCAGAAACGAGAAATTAACATTTCTGAAAAACAAGCGGCAGCTGAAGTTGCAAGTAAAATTGTTCAAGATGATGAAACAATTTATGTGGGACCAGGAACAACTTTAGAATTTATGGTTGCAAAATTGAATCAAAAAAACTTGCGAATTGTTACTAATTCTTTACCTGTTTTTGAAGCTGCTAAAAAGAATGCGAATAATTATGAACTAATTTTAATTGGAGGTTCATATCGTAGAGTTAGTGGGGCCTTTATTGGAGCGTTAGCAAACAATCAGTTAAGAGGAATATCTTTTGATCGGGGCTTTGTTGGCGTAAACGGAATTAAAGACACCTCGATGATGACAGCTAATTTAGAAGAGGGACAAACGCAAGGATTAGGATTGAATCGCTCACGTAAAAAGTATGTTGTAGCTGATTATCATAAAATTAACCGCAATGATTTTTATGAATTTTACCATTTGTATGATGTAGATGGGTTAATTACAAGTCCTGGGCTTGATCCTGATATCGTAAAACATTACAGCCAAATCACGACTTTGTATCAGGGTAGTGAATAGTAAAAGGAGAACAATATGAAAGTTGTTATTGGTAGTGACAAGAATGGTTTTGAACTAAAAGAAAAAGTAAAAAAATACTTAGAAGATGGGGGCTACGAGGTGCTAGATGTAACGCCAGAACCTGCAGAAGATTTTGTGGAATCTAGCTTAAAAGTAACTCACGAAGTATTAGAGCACGGTATTAAAAAAGCTATTATGTTTGATGAATACGGTGTAGGATCTGCTATGGCTTCAAACAAGGTTAAAGGTATGGTAACTGCAGACGTTAATGAAGAAAGAACCGGCCATATGACTGCTATGCATAACGGCGCAAAGGCATTAGCAATTGGTAGTGGTATTGTTGGTGAAAAGCTTGCTGAATCAATCATTGACTATTATCTACATACTGAGTATGCAGCTGGACGTCATCAAGTTCGTTTAGATATGCTTGAAAAAATGATTTAGAGGAGGTATTGAAATGTTTGATAATGATAGACCACAACCAGAATTTGTAGACCCAAAGATTGATAAACATACTGTTGTTGCTTTAGGAAATGACCATATTGTCACTCCAATTAAGATGGCATTATCTGATCACTTGAAAGAGGAAGGTTATCAAGTATTAGATTTTGGTACCTATGATAATACTAGAACACACTATCCAATGTATGGAAAACGTGTTGCCGAAGCCGTTGCTGATGGTAGAGCTGATGTTGGTATTGTAATGTGTGGTACTGGTATTGGTATTTCAACGGCGGCTGATAAGAATGAAGGAATTCGGGCAGCCATGGTTGGTGATGTTGTTCAAGCTAAATATGCTAAGCGTGAATTAAATGCTAACGTTTTAGGTATGGGCGGTATTGTCTTAGGAAGAGACTTTATTTTCTATATTGCGGATGCATTTTTGAATGAAAAGTATCAACCAACTGAAGAAAATAAGAAACTAATTGAAAAAATTGATAATATCGCTAAACCAAATCCTGATCAAAAGGATAACGAACACTTCTTTGATGAAGAAAACAAGAAGTGGGCTGAAGGAGTATATCACGATTAGATAGAGTGGGGTAATAAGATGAGTAAATTAGAAGAATTTAGAAAATTAAATCCCCAATATAAAATTTTGACATTAGATGATCCCTCTTTTAAAGAATACGGTGTTTTATACACTAATGATTTTAATTTGGATGATGTTTATAGGGTAATGGAAAAAGTCCAGATACCTGAGACTGGCATGAAATATATTCCAAATATTCCTGAATTAGCTGATACATATACCATGTTAGCAGTAAAGCGTGATATTTTTGGTGAAATTCCTATTGATGCTGGTGTTACTTTAGGGCATTCAGATACTTTTACTGCCTTTGAATATCATCAATGTTCAGAAGTGAACATTATGCTTGATGATGTATTAATGGTATTAGGGAAGCGCGAAACACTTGAAGAAGAACATTTCGTGGATCCTAATACAGAAGCGAGAATGTTTTATATGCCTAAAGGTACAATTGTAGAATTATATAATGATACTCTGCACTATGCACCTATTCAAATAACTAAAAAAGGTTATAAGGTAATTGTAGCTGTAATTCATGGCACAAATGCTGTTCTTCCATCTGGTGTTAAAAGTCTAAATCCTCGAGTAGTGAAACGTGGAAAATTCCAGGTTGTACATCCATCCCGTAAAGATAAAATAGCTCAAGGATACCCAATTGGACTACGTGGTGACGTAATTAAAACTACGCCTCTTGATCAATAAAATATTGTAGAACTATTACCCTACAATTTATAAATTTCCCTCAACTTTTATTAATAAAAACTAATGGAGCATAATAGTATGCTCCATTTTCTTTATAAAAAAATAAGTTCAAATTAATTAATGAAAGCGCTTGTAATTTATCGAACATTATTATATTATATTGGTGTAGTAAATGAACAATATCTAACATATAAAAACAAAAGCAAAACATGTTCATTTACAAATACTGGAAAGGTGGTTTATATGACAGTGGCAACTAGTTTATTTGCTCCTGACGCAGTTTATACCAGCGACAAGACAAGTAAAGAAGAAGTCCTAGAGGAAGTCTATGGCAAGTTATTAAAAGCTGGCTATGTGAAGGGAGATTTTCTTTCACATATTATTGAAAGAGAAGAGCATTATCCAACTGGAATTGATACTTCACCAATTTCTAAAGAGTTGCCAAATGTCGCAATTCCTCATACAGAAGGCGAATTTGTAAATGCTCGATTGATTGTTCCGATCGCTTTGAAACATCCAGTTAAGTTTCAAAATATGATTGAACCAGATAAAGGTTTAGAAGTTAAATTTTTATTTATGATTCTAAACAATGATCCTGAGGGACAAGCCAATGTATTAGCCCAGATTATGGGGTTCTTATCTACAACGCCAGTTAAAGATTTAGTAAGGCTGTTTAATCTCACTTCTACTAAACAAATATTTGATTTTATGAGTGAGAATTTTAAGCAAGAATAAAAATATATTTTTGGGAGGTATTTATTATGGCAAAGGAAGTTAAATTATTAGCTGCATGTGGTGCAGGAGTTAACTCTTCTCATCAAATTAAGGATGCTGTTGAAGAAGAAATGAAAAAACGTGGACATAATGTTCATGTAGATGCTGTGATGATTAAAGATGTAAATGAAGATATGCTTAATCACTATGATGCATACCTAACTATTGCTAAGACAGATTTAGCATTTGAACCTAAGATTCCTTTAATTGAAGCTGGACCAATTCTTTATAGAATTCCAGCAATGGCTCAACCAGTCTATGACAAAGTTGAAGAGGTAGTTAAGAAGGTAGAAGCAGAATAAAATAGCTATTATTCCTGGGGGAATAGAAAATGAACGCGATAATTGATTTTGCGAATGCTATCTTTAAGCCTTTAATTGATATGGGGGCTCCGACGATTATGTTGGTTGTTCTTACAATTATTGCTTTGTGTTTCAAGGTTAAATTTAGTAAGGCTCTTGAAGGTGGTATGAAGTTAGCGATTGCCTTAACAGCAATTGGCGATATTATGAATTTGCTGACTACCAGTTTTGCTCCAGCGATGAATCAATTCGTTAAGAACACTGGTATGCATAAAGACATCATGGATATGGGCTGGGCACCTCTTGCTACTATTACTTGGGGATCTCCATATACTTTGTACTTCTTGTTAGTTTTAATTATCTTGAATGTTTTAATGTTAATTTTCAAGAGAACTAACACTTTAGATGTCGATATCTTTGATGTTTGGCACTCAGCATTTGTTGGCTTATTTGCAGTCTTCTGTGGTGCACCCCTTTGGTTAGCCACTTTATTAATTTTACTTATTGGTTACTTGAAGATTGTTAACTCAGATTTGATGAAACCAACTTTTGATGATTTGCTAGATGCTCCATCAAGTAACCCAATGACAACTACTCACATGAACTATATGATGAATCCAGTAATTATGGTCTTCAATAAGTTCTTTGATAAATGTTTACCGTGGCTTGATAAATATGATTTCGACTCAGCTAAATTAAACGAAAAGATTGGTTTCTGGGGTAGTCGTTTCGCAATTGGTGTTTACTTAGGTATCTTTGTTTCATTACTTGCTGGCTACAACTTTACAACTGAACAAGGCTGGAAGACAATGTTTACACTTTCCTTTACAGCCGGTGCATGTATCGAATTGTTCTCAGTTATTGGTTCTTGGTTTATTGCTTCTGTTGAGCCTTTATCACAAGGTATTTCAAACTTTGCTACTTCTAAATTTAAGGGACGTACATTTAATGTTGGTCTTGACTGGCCATTCATTGCTGGACGTGCTGAAATCTGGGCAGCTGCTAATGTTTTAGCTCCAATTATGATGATTGAAGCCATGGTTATCCCAGGTAACAGAATGATGCCTTTAGGCGGAATAATCGCTATGGGAGTTACACCAGCTTTGTTAGTCGTAACTCGTGGTAAGATTATCAGAATGATTGTCATTGGTACAATCGAATTACCAATCTTCTTGTGGGCTGGTACATTAGTTGCTCCATTTGTAACTCAAGTAGCTCACCAAGTTGGTGCTAATATTCCTGCACATGCATTGGTATCAGATACTACAATGGAAGGTCCTATTGAAAAATTCTTGGGCTATTTAGTAGGTAATGCATGGAAGCATCAAGGAATGTTTATTATTTACGCAATCTTAGCGATTGCTGCTTATATCTTAATTTTCTGGTGGTATTCAACAGAAATGAAGAAGCGGAATGCTAAATATGCAGCAGCTGCTAAAGAAGCATAATAAAAAATATTAGTTAGAAACGGTAGAGATGATTATTATGAAAACAAAGAAAGTTAGTCGCGAAGAAGAAGCACGGCGTAAGCGAGTATTATATTGGACAGTATTTGTAATTGCTATTAATATTCCCCAACTTTTCTTTAAAA
>DBFNNF010000148.1:0-5051 GCA_048407585.1 Lactobacillus johnsonii
ATAAAGGAGAAGAAGAATGATGTTATTAGTTTCTCCTGAGCAATGGGCTAATTGGGATAAATGGTTTAATTACACATTGCCAGGCTATATTTTAATTTTAGGGATAATTTTTTTATTTGTTGGATTGATTCCATTTTTATGCGTACATAATAAACTTACTTATACTTTATTTGGGGTGACAACCGTATTTTTAGTAACTTTTCTGGGGATAGCTTATTTTAAAAATAAGGAATCAAAAGAATATGTCAAAGAAAATCACTATTTAACGGCAATGGTTAGAGAGTATGATGCTCAGATTTTTTCTAATAAATATTATGATCCAGAGGAAATCGAGATGTTTAAATATGTAGCTGATATTCAGACTCCGTCTCATTTGCCTTCCGTTTATAAAAAGATACCAGTGAAGCAAGAAGTTACCTATCTTGGTAAAAATGATTATTATGCCTTTATTAAATTAAATGATGTAGTAATGAAGTTCAGTCTGGCAGATTGTAAAAAAATTGCAGGAAGTAAAGCTTACTTTACAGGCTATCATTTTAAGATTAGAAATAAGAAGTTTTTGAAGTTAGGATTTATTGATTTAAAACATAATTTACGCGATAAAGTAGAACTACCAGCCGATTCCTATAACAAGCAAGTTTCAAGTAATATTGAAGAAAATTATAATCATCCCGGATTAGTTGCAAACTGGATCCCTGATTCAGCAAAATAATGCTAAAATAGAGATGTAATTATTTAATATATAAAAAAGGTGAAGATCACTTGTCTACAAGTACTATAACTACTAATTTAATTGTTATTTTCATAACGTTTTTAATTGCAATTTTCTTTGTTGTTGCTGAATTTGCTTTAGTGCAGACTCGATCGAGTCAGCTAGAAGATATGCTGGCAAACGGTCAAGGCAACCCCAAGAAACTAAAGCGTGCTCTACATATGGTTCATAACTTGAATGAGTCATTGTCTACCACTCAAGTAGGTACTACTTTAGTTGGTGTTATTTTAGGTTGGATTGGTCAAGGAACTATTGAAGAACTATTGACTGATGTGTTTAAAATGACACCTTGGTTTGGAGCAAAGACTAGCGGAGTATTAGGAGCAACTTTAGGTGTTGTATTGCTAACTTATTTAGAGGTTGTTGTAACTGAAATTGTTCCTAAGAATATTGCTATTGACATGCCCGTTAAGTGTTTAATGGCAGTCGTTACTCCTTTAGCTGCTTTCCATACGATTGTATATCCATTTGTATGGTTACTTAACCATAGTGCTAATGGATTGCTTCATTTATTAGGGATGCAGTCAGCTGATGAAGAAAGTGAAGTTTATTCACAATCTGAAATCTTACGTTTATCTCGTAACGCTGTAACTGGCGGCTCACTTGATAAAGACGATCTTTTGTACATGGAACGTGCTTTTGAATTAAATGATAAAGTTGCTAAAGATATCATGACAGACCGTACTCAACTTCAAGTTTTAAATGCGACTGATGATGTAAAAACAGCTTTAGAAAAATATATTAAAGATGGCTTTAGCCGTTTCCCAGTTGTGCGTGATAATGATAAAGATGATGTTGTAGGATACGTTTATGCTTATGATATCGTAAGTCAAGATCAGGAAAATCCTAATGTTCCGATTACTAGAATTATTAGAGCGATTATTACTGTGCCTGAATCAATGTTAATTCAAGATATTTTGAAATTAATGATTAAAAAGCACACACCAATTGTTTTAGTAGTTGATGAGTATGGTGGAACAAGTGGAATTGTAACTGATAAAGATATTTATGAAGAACTCTTCGGATCAATTAAGGATGAAATCGATGATGTTTCAGACGAATATATTGTCCGCGATGATCATGGAAATATCCATGTTTCAGGAAAGACTACTTTATATGATTTTGAACGCTACTTCCATACTAAGCTGAAAGCATTCGAAGATAGTGATATTATTACCATCGGTGGTTATATGATGGAACACTATCCTAATTTAAAACGTGGTGAGTCTGTTGATTTAGAAGGCTTTAAGTTTAAGCTAGTAAACATTGAACAAGGATTCATGCGTTGGTTCATCGTTTCTAAGATCGATCAAGCAAGTGAAAATGATGATTCAGAAAATAGCGATCAAAATGATAAAGAAAAAGATAAATAATCGGAAAAAGCACCTCAAGATAGGTGCTTTTTTGTCTAATTAAATGTTATAATTCTACTATTAACAACGCATTTATAAAAGGATATAGAGGGTTAAAATGCAAAATAGTGATAATATTGACAACATTATTGATCGTGTTTTATTTAGTCAAGATGACATCGAAGAGATTTGTCAAAGACTAGGTAAGCAATTAACTGAGGATTATGCTGGTAAGTTTCCATTAGTCATTGGGGTATTAAAGGGTGCTGTATACTTTATGACTGATTTAACACGCCATATGAATGTAAAGATGCAAAATGACTTTATGGATGTTTCAAGCTACGGTGATGGCTTTGAATCAACTGGTAAAGTTAGATTAGATATTGACGTTCAAGCAGATGTTAAGGGTAGAGACGTATTACTGGTTGAAGATATTGTTGATACTGGTCATACTCTAAAATTTATGAAGGATCTATTAATTGAACGTGGCGCAAAGAGTGTAAAGTGTTGCGCACTTCTTAATAAGACAGAACGTCGTGAAGATGATGTAGTTGTAGATTACTATGGCTCAAAAGTTGAAAATGAATTTGTAGTTGGCTATGGATTAGACTACTTAAATGCATATCGTAATTTACCTTATGTTGGTGTTTTAAAACCAGAAGTTATTCAAGCAAACTTAAACCGTTAATCATTCAAAATATATTTATCATAAAATTAAAAAGGGTTGAGACTTTCTCCTTAGCTAGTGGAAGTTTCAACCCTTTATCTATGAGCTTTATTATTGGCGATTATTCTGTTTTTTCATATAGTAATAGATAGGAAGGCCCAATAGCGTTAGACCGATGCCGGTTATTGAGAGCCAGAATTCATTAATTACAGTACTGATCACAATGAATAAACCACCACCAATTGAGATGATCGGGACAATCGGATACCAAGGAACAACATAAGGACGTTCTAGTTTAGGTTCGCGGTAGCGCAAAATTACCACTGCAATTGAAATTAAGGTGGTAAAGGTCCACATGACGAAGACAAGCATGTTGGTTAAGAGATCAAAAGTCCCTAGTAGAATCATTATTAAAGATACGAAAAGAATAATTAGTGCACTCAGTGTAGGCACACCTGTATTAACATTAGTGCGACTGATTTTATCGGAAAATGGTAACATCTTATTTTGTGCTAAAGTATAAGGTATTCTCATTCCGGTAAGCATAAAACCATTAATTGCGCCATAAACTGAAATTAAAATTCCAATAGTAACTAATTTACCGCCTAAACTACCAAATAGTTTTAACGAAGCTAAATAAGCAGTATTTTGATTGCCGATAATTTCTTTAAAAGGGAGAGCAGTCAAAAAAGCGTAGTTGACTAATACATAAATTAAAGTAATAGCAGATAGACCGATGATAATAGCTCTTGATAGATTCTTCTCAGGCTTTTCAATTTCACCAGCTAAATTAGTTACGTTGATCCAGCCATCATAAGCAAATAAAGCTGCAAGTAAACCACCGCTTAAGCCTGTCCAAAAAGATGTATTATGCCCGGCGCTTAAAGGGAGTAAGTTAATATCGACTTTGCTTGAATTAAAAAGACCGAAAAGCACAATTAAAGCAATTGGAATGGCCTTAAGAATAGTCATAACTGATTGCATTCGGGTTGAAAATTTTGTAGAAATAAAGTTTAAGCCCATTAAAAAGATGGCGAGCAGTAGACCAATTAAGGTCGCGTATTTAGCAGGTAAGTTAAATAAAACAACAAATTGTTGCCCGAATATTACACTTAAAGCTGCAATATTGGCAGGGAAATAGACTAGCATTTGAGCCCAGCCAAATAAAAAGCCCCAAACTTTTCCATAAGTATACTCAATGTACTTGATAGAACCCCCAGTAACTGGAAGAGCAGCTGCAATTTCAGATACGGTGAGGCCAGAAGCGATGGAAACAATACCGGCTAAAATCCAGACGAAAAGAGTTAATGAGGGAGTGCCGGTTTCATGACTAATGCTTCCTATTTTGAAAAAAACGCCCCCACCAATTACAGTTCCAACGACTGTAGCTAGGGCTTGACCAAAGCTAATTTGTCTTTTCAAGATTGTGCTTTCCTTTCGATATATCTATAACTTTTAGTAATGATATCATTTTATACTAAATCTTAATGAAAGTGGTGTAGAAAGAAGAAGTTCGTTAAAATAGCTAATGGAGGGACTGAAATGCATCGTTATCGACATAAATATACTTTCCCAAGTATTATTATTTTACTCATTCTAGCTTTTTCAGGACTAGTATGGGGATACTTTAATATGAGGCAAAATACAACTGTTCCTCGTGGCTCAAATATGAGTGTATTAGGCATTGAACTAGACCAAACAAAAGATTACATTGATTTACATAAGTTAGAAAAAAATGGTATTTCTTTTGTATATTTGAGGTCAACACAAGGAAAATCTTATTTTGACGATAATTACTTACTTTATCGCGATCAAATTCAAGGAACTAACTTAAACTTTGGTACAATTATTGCTTATAGTGATGAAACGAGTAATCAAGAACAATACCAATACTTTTTGAATAAAGTTGGAACTAACACCGGAAGTTTGCCTGTTATGATTGTGCCAGCTGCTAGTCACTTGACTAAATCATATTGGAAGCGAATGGGAATTTTTGCTCAAATGATAAATAATCTTGGAAAAAGAGTAATGATAGCTGGTGACTACCGTTATCATAATTATTTTCCAGAAGGAACAAGGTTTTTATATACGGGAGCAAGTTTAAAAGATAGACGACACTATGCTTTTTGGTGTTACACTCAAAATGGAAGAGTTAAAAATATAGATAATCTCGAACGGGATGTAACTATGTTTGCTTATATTGGTACTAATACGCAGTACGAGCAACTATACGGTCAGCAAGGAACACAATAGAGGAAAT
>DBFNNF010000149.1:0-2569 GCA_048407585.1 Lactobacillus johnsonii
ACAAGAACTTTTTTAATTTTCTCATCTCTCTCAAATGACAGCTTTATAATATTATCATCTTTTGCTCGCTTTGGCAAGCTTTTTTTGAACTTTTTTATTCGCTCTTTTCGCTTGCCTCAAACAGCATGTATTACTTTACAGGCTTTTTTACTTTTCGTCAACATAGTTTTGAATAAAAATATATATTGCGAATATTCATTTAATTAATAATTGGATTGTTCAGATTTATCATTTTTCATTCTTATTTTAATTGAGATTTAAGTCTTAAAATTCGGATATAAAAAATAAAGTGTTAAGTACTACTGCTTAACACTTTATTTTAATCTTTTTTTGAATATCTAATTTTAGCTTCTTGAATTTGCTTATTCAAAACTTCTTTTAACGGCATGAACCCCTTTTTAGCTCTTTTTGAGGTCCAAAAATGTACTCTCTTTTTTCTCGCTTCTTCGACTTCTGGAAGTACCGCTCGTCGAGATAGGCTAATTTGATTAGAATATGGATCTATATCAATGACTTGTACCTTTATAGTTTCTCCAACTTGGTATTCTCTTCCTATATCTTTTACGTAGCCACCATGAATCTCAGAAATATGAATTAATCCTTCTATCTGACTGTCCAATCTTACAAAAATTCCGTATTGCTGTATACCGCTAATTTTTCCATGAACTATATCACCAATTTTAACTTGCATACTATCTCATCCCTTACTAATATTAATTATAACTGTCTTTTTAATTAACGCTAAAGACATGACTTCTAGATTAATTCTTATGGAGGATTGCTTATTACAATGGAAAAATATGATTTAGCTATTATCGGCGCTGGGCCAGTTGGTCTATTTGCTGCTTCTTTTGCTAATTTACATGGATTAAAAACTATTACCTTCGACGCATTAGATGAAGTTGGTGGCCAAATTAATATGCTTTATCCACAAAAAGATATTAAAGATATACCAGCTTTTTCTTCTATTAAAGGAAAAGAATTAGTTTCTCGCTTATTTGCACAAACCGAGAATACTAAATTAACCCTCTCACATAAAGTAAAAAATATCTCTTTCTCAACAGGAGAAGATATTATCATTGATGATAATTATCAAGTGAAAAGTCTTCTTATTGCTACAGGTTTAGGAGCATTTAAACCAAAAACTCTACCTTTATCTACTACTCCAGAGCTCCAAGCCCATATTCACTATTCCATGCAACATCCCGAAATCTTTTCTAATAAAAAAGTCGCCATTCTTGGTGGTGGCGACTCTGCCCTTGATTGGGCAGTGGAATTAAGTAAAACATCTGATATATATGTAGTACACCGTAGAAATGAATTTCGCGGACTTGAAAGTTCTGTTAGTCAACTTAAAAGTTTAAAAAATGTTGAACTTTTAACTCCTTACCTTCCAAAAGAACTTCACTTAAACAATAATAGAATAGAATTAGTTTTGCACAGAGTTGGTGCAAGTCACGATTTTATTGCTAAAGACGTTGATGAAATTCTAGTTGCATATGGTTTCAAAAGTGATAATCGTCAATTACGTAAGTGGGGCATTGAATTAGAAAATAATTTAATTTCTGTTTCTCAAACAATGCAAACAAATCTGCCTCATGTTTACGCAATTGGTGATGCCATTACTTACCCAGGCCGGGTACCAATGATTGCCTTAGGTTTTGGCGAGGCTCAAATTGCAATTAGCAGCATTATGCAAGACCTATTTCCAGAAAAAACAATGACTTTTCATTCTACCAGTATCTAATTTTTGAAAGGAATATATAGTTATTTATGGGACTTATTGATTTTATTCTTCATATTGATGACCACCTAGTCACAATTGTGAATATGTTTGGAAACTGGACATACTTAATTCTGTTTGCAATTGTTTTTATTGAAACAGGTTTAGTTATCTTTCCATTCTTACCAGGAGACTCACTTATCTTTGCAGCTTGTGCAATGGCAGCAACACCAAAATACAATCTTCACTTTTGGATTTGCTACTTAGTTTTTCTTGCAGCTGCTGTTTTAGGCGATACAATTAATTATGAAATCGGTCGTTGGTCACAAGCTGAAGGTGCTAAGCACAGTTGGTTTAATAAGTTGATTAATCAAGATAAACGAAAAGCTGCCGAAAATTTCTTCGACAGGCATGGCGGTATTACTATTGTAATTGGAAGATTCATTCCATTTATTCGTACTTTTGTTCCATTTGTATCTGGTGCAAGTAAAATGCACTATGGCACTTTTATCCGCTATAACTTTCTTGGTGGTTTTCTCTGGGTAACTTTATTTGCTGCTCTAGGATTCTTCTTTGGAAATATTCCAGTTGTTCAAGAACACTTCTCATTAATTGTTCTAGCAATTATCTTAATCTCAGTGGTACCAGTATTGATCATTTGGATAAAGAAAAAATTAGTATTAAAAAAGGAGCTTGGTTAAAGCTCAATGTCATTAAGTTAAGACATTGACAAATTTAGCGACGCTTTTCAAGACATTTATCGAATTATTTTATTCGGTAAATGTCTTTTTTGGTAGCACAAATAAGCTATCAAGAAGATAGTTGTGCTCTATTAACTTAAGCTGC
>DBFNNF010000150.1:0-1362 GCA_048407585.1 Lactobacillus johnsonii
TATGAACCCCGAAATTCTTATCTTAGTTTCGGGGTTCATAACTATAACTTATATTCTATTTATTTTTCTTTGGCCAAAAAACCGATAAGAGACAAAAAACAAGTCCGAAAATTAGCTCCCAAATAAATGGCTGGTCCCACATAAAAAGATTGCCAATTTCACTTGCTGTATAACGAACAATATAAATCAATACACTAATAATGGCCATACACCAACTAAAAATTGCTACTTTTTTGAAAAACACTTTCCAGTCCATTAGATCACCTTAAAACTATCTAGCTTTTCTTGTGTCATATCACGAATAATTGCAGTTGCTAAATCAACTGAAGCCTTAAAGTCTTTATATGCTGAAAAACAATATGGGGAGTGCTCATAACGAACCGGAATTCCAATAACAATTGTTGGAGCTCCATATTCATAATAAATTGCTGCCCCATCTTGCCCGCCACCAGTTCTAACAGAACGAGTATATGGAATATTATTTTTATCAGCTATATCACACGCATATTGTTGAAACTTAGGATTTGGTAAAAATGTAGTATCCATATCTCTGAGCATTGGACCGCGTTTTAAGCCTGTTTGAGATAACCATTCAGGCTCAAAAGTATCATCAGCTGGACAACTTTCTAAAACAATACATAAATCTGGCTTAATTTTTCGTCCAGTGACATATGCACCGCGAAGTCCTACTTCTTCTTGACTAGATAAAGCAGCTACTACATCAAAATTAGTCTCTTCACCCTTCAAATTATCTAAGATGTCTACCATGGCTCCTGCACCAAAGCGATCATCAAAGTCTTTACCGAAGAATAAACCGGATTTTTCATGGTATTCGCATTTTACATCAACAAAAATTGGACAACCAGTGTCAATTTTATAATCTTTAATAGTTTCTTCCCTACTTGATGAACCTACATCAATAGACATATCTGCAACTTCCGGAATTGAATTTCTTTCAGCAGCAGTCATAAAGTGCGGAGGCTTTGTAGCCACTACACCAGGAATATATTCACCATCACGATTACGAATTTTCACTCTTAAAGCCGGAATATTATACTTTACCCAACCCCCAAGTGGAACAAATTTAATTAATCCATTCGGACGAACTGCCTGGGTAATAAAACCAACTGCATCTGAATGAGCATCCATTTGAATAACAGGCCGATTACCTTTATTTTCCTTCTTAGCTGCATATACATTGAGCATCCCATCTACCGTAATATCAGCAGTATTTTTAGCATAAGTAGAAAACAATTTTACAAATTCTTCTTCAAATCCAGATGTAGAATTTGCATCTGAAAATTCTTTTAACATTTGAATTTCTTGTTCTTTTTTCATGATTTTTCCTCTAGCAAACGATTT
>DBFNNF010000151.1:0-1931 GCA_048407585.1 Lactobacillus johnsonii
AACTATACTTAGTGTTGCCACAATAAAGATATATCCTAATAGAAATTTTATTAAATTTTTTTCACCCATTTATTTTCTCCTAATTCATAGCATTAATATTTTCAATCGTATATGTATGATACTTAGTTTGCTTAGGTTTCAAAATATCGTCCTCAATAGTTGCATTCTTTAATTTGGTATATCTCTTTTGAGTTGCTTTATAGTCATTAGATAAAGCAGTAATAGAGCTTTCTAAGTCAGTTTTATTTTGAAGAGCTGTTGCATCGTTTTTATTTTCAGCTAAACGATTATTCATTTCTTTTAACGTTTTATTTGCTCTTTTTAGTTTTAGCTTAGATTGCATCATTGAGTCTTTCAGCTTAACTAAGTTATCTTTTACAAATAGGTCTTCAACCATTTCTGAGTCATTGTTCCAGTTACGATAATTTTTAGCTGCATTATGTGCATTTAGGCGAACGTAATACAATGGTGGTAAATTTTTCTTTTTAGAACTATCGTTTGAGGAATCGTTATTAGTAGAATTTGGATCATTATTAGCATCGGATAATTCAGCCGTAATAGATTTATCTAAATCCGTATCTGTCATTTGCGTTTCACTGCTCAAATCCTCAGTTGTTACTAACTGACCATTATCAATCAACATGACGATGAAGGAATGATTTTTAAAGCCACTTGGAGACTTAATTTGTAAGACGCCTGAGCCGTCAGTACCAAAGATACCGTAAGACATCTTCGCATCTTTCATTTGATTATCCTTAGTATCGACAAGTCTTAGCTTATATCTGCTACCGTATGAAGATAATCCTTGGTGAGCAGCGGTATCATACTTAATTTCAACAGCTAGGGTTTTCCCATCTTTGCTTAGTTTAGTATGACCTAAGGTTAAATTTCCTTTAGCAGTTCCACCCCACAAAGGAAGTTGTTCATTAAATTTCATTGACTGAGCTAAAACACTTGCTTTGTAGTCAGCTCCATTTTTTTGAATCCAAATATAACCAGTTAAGATTAGAATAATACCTACTATGAAATAAATTGGCATTTGATAAAAGAGCTTAACGTCTTTTGGCCTTTTGAATTTTAAAAGTTTTTTTCTTTCTAATGCCCTTCTTTTTTCTATACTTATTGGTTTCTTTTTCTTCTGATCTTCCTGTTTGACGCCATCTTTCTGTTTTTTGCCAAATAAGCGCACCTATATACACCCCCTCCACTACTAACATACTTACAATTACGAGACTTATGCTTTCATACCATAACGGATTCATATATCTAACATCAGTTTGTTTAACAACAGTTAGCATACGAGACACATTTTTATAGCTAAAGTCTGAATATTGCGTAAAGCTAATAAATGCACGTTGTGAATTAATTACTAAAAAACTTGTTATCATGTATGGCAATGCTATGATAAAAAGCCACCAATTGGACTTCTTAATTAGCTCTTGAGATACATAAAGATTGGCAATAAATCCGACTATAAGAGCAATATAAAAGGCTATAAAAAACATCTTTGTATTCATTACCGCTGAACTAACGACTTGTGTAGTTGTTTTGCTTGGATTAATAATGAACAAAGGTATTAAAGTTATTAAAAAAACTGAAATTGTGTATGTGAATATACCATTGATTTCTTTTGCAAAATGTAGTTTTGTAACTTTCCAGAAAAAGAAAGTTACTACTGGCGAGCCAAACCACAATGCTAAAAGCACTATATTACCAATTTTAATTTTTGAAAAATCAAATGGATTAGCCGTAATTTGTTTCTGTATTGATTGTAAAAATATAGTTTCTCCAATGATAACTGTGGTGGGAAAAACCCACGTTAATATTAGCGACAAAAACATACTAAATTCTTTTTTAAATTTTTGCTTTTTAAAAGTTAGGCGCATTGGTTCTGTCCTTTATCTTTTAAATAATATGCTTTTTTCTATTAA
>DBFNNF010000152.1:0-3547 GCA_048407585.1 Lactobacillus johnsonii
TTTAATAAATGTATTATATATATGTAAGCTGATTAAGGCTTACAAACCCAATACTTTATTACTTAAATTAAGGAGTTTTATATTATGGAATTATTTACTTGTATTCTATTATTCGTAATTATTTTTTTATTAGGTGTAATTTGTGGTTCACCTACTCTTAGATATTTCGTAGGTTTTCAAGATAACCCTCCTAAACCAAAAATTAACAAAAACCGTATCTCAATTCGTTAGAAGCACAAAAAAGGCATCCCCTAGGGGGATGCCTTTTTAACCCAATATATTACTTAAATTAGGAAACTTTGTTTCTTAACTCAAGAAAGGCTTAAGTATTACCTTAAAGCCAGATATTATTATACCTACTTCTAGTAAATCTTACTACTATTTATTTTTATTGACTTTTATATTTATTAAGTGTATAATAAAATCATACAATAACTAGAAAGGAAATATGTATGACTAATTATCAATTAGGATTAAACATTACCCCAGATAAGATTGGTTATGCAATTATGGATAACCGAAATAACTTATTAAAGCCTAATGGAGCTAAAGCCGGCATTGGTACAAGACTATTTGTCCCTGCTGAAACTGCCGAACCAACTAGACTTTTACGAAGTGCAAGAAGAACCAAAAGACGACGTCAATGGCGACTAAAATACTTAAATCAGGAGTTTAAACCTGAATTGGATAAAATTGATCCTGCTATTTTAGAAAGGTTAAAAGATACTTGGCTCTCTCGATCAGATGATAGAAGAAATCGGAGACAAAATTTGTTTTCTAACGTTGTAAGTGAGGCAGCCTTTTATAAAAAATATCCAACTATTTATCATTTACAGCTTGATTTAATTAATCATCCAGAGAAGAAATTTGATTTAGAATACATCTATTTAGCTGTTCATGCGTTAATCAAAAAAAGAGGCAACTTTCTATCAAGTACCCCGGTAAATAGCTATGAGGCAACAAAATTTGATGTTACAAAAGCGTTTGATGAACTCAATAAACTTCTAAAAAAGATAGATTATCCTTTTGTAGAATTAAATACTCAATATGCTGACAGTGGAAATGACATTCTTTTAAATGAATCGTTGTTTAAGGCGAATAAAATCAAAAAGTTTCAAGATTTAATAATTAAAAATACAAAAAACAAATCTGAAGATACGCAGAGTAAAAAAGTTACTCGACAACTATTAAATGCTTTGTTAAATTCACAAACACGATTCGATATTTTACTCAATCAAGAAATAGATGATGATCCAAATTGGAAATTCACCCTATCTGATGAAGATGTAGATGAAAAGTTAAGCTATATTAAACAGACCCTTTCAGATGAACAAGCCACTCTTCTAAATATTTTAGTTGAATGGCATAATTATCTTGAATTACATCACATTCTTAACGGCTCTTCTACAATTGCTGAAGCTATGGTTAACACTTATGAGCAACATGGCCAAGATTTAAAATTACTTAATAAGTACCGTTTAACTGTTAATAATAATGCAGCAAAAGCAATTAAAAATCTGTATTTGAGTTATGCCAACGGCCGTAGAAATAATAAAGACGTTAAAAAGGCCGTAGGGTCTAAATCTTTGGGGCGTGAGGACTTTTACGACAAATTAAGTAAGATCATAAAGAAACAGCCTGAAAATGATTTAGGTAAGCAAATTTTGGCCGAAATAGAACTAGGTACATTTTTGCCAAAAATTACAGATAAGCGTAACTCAGCTATTCCCTATCAATTAAATGCTTTAGAGCTTAATAAGATACTGAAAAATCAAGGAAAATATTATCCTTTTTTGATTAAGCCTAATCCAAGTAAAAATAAGCTAGATCAAAAAAATGCGCCCTACAAGATTACGCAATTACTAACATTTAAAGTTCCTTATTACATTGGACCGATGTTTCAAGATGAAAAGAACCCACACGCTCGGTTTGCATGGGTAGTAAGAAAAGCAGACGGACCAGTAACACCATGGAATTTCTATGAAAAAATTGATCAGGTTAAAAGTGCTAATAGCTTTATTAAACGGTCTATTGGAACTGATACCTATCTCATTAATGAACCCGTGCTGCCAAAAAGTTCATTGTATTACGATAGATATTCCGTTTTAAATGAACTAAACTCTATTAAAATTAATGGCAACAAATTACCGATAACATTAAAACAAGCAATCTATACTAATGTCTTTAAGAAGTACAAAAAAGTTACAGTTAAGAAATTAAAAGATTATCTAATCGAGAATCATGATTTTAAAACTGTGCAAATTAGAGGATTAGCAGATCCAAGTACATTCAACTCTTCTTTAAACAGCTATCATGTCTTAAAAAACATCTTAGGTAGCAAAGTTGATAGTCCTGAATATGTAGATGATCTTGAAAAAATTATTGAGTGGTCAACGATTTTTGAAGATAGATCAATCTTTGAGATTAAACTAAGTGAAATTCAATGGCTTACAGACTTAGAACAAAAAAAGCTAATGGCTCATAGGTTTACTGGCTGGGGCAATCTTTCAAAAAAATTACTAGTTAATATGACACCAATTAATTCTGAAAATTTGCTTGACCAACTATGGAACACAAAGAAAACTTTTATCCAAATAATTAGCAAAGAAGCCTTTAAAGCTGCAATAGATAAAGAAAATATAAAAGTATCTAAAACCATGAGTGATGAAGACTTGATAAATGACTCATATGCTTCACCAGCTAATAAGAAAGCCTTACGTCAAGCCATTAAAGTTATTGAAGATGTGGTAAAAGCAACTGGTGCTGCTCCTAAAATAATTTCTTTAAAATTTAATCGAGAGTATCGAAATGACGATGGATTGAATTTAACCCGACAAAGACAACTAATTAGGCAATATAGTCAAATAAAGGATGATGTTGTTAGTTCTGAATTAAAGAAGAATTTGAAAAAAGCCACTCATAAACGTATTTTGAGTGACAAAGAATATCTATACTTTAAACAATTGGGAAGAGACTTATTTGATGGGATGCCTTTAGACTTTGAGAAAGTGAACACTTATAATCTCTCTCACATCCTACCTAACAGCTATGTATCTGATAATTCTCTTAACAATTTAGCCTTAACTAAGCAAACAAACGCCACCAAAAAGGGAAATAAATTTGCTAATATTTTTGCTCAAAATCAAATTTCAAGTTTAGGCTTAACGGTTAGAAACTTTTGGGATAAGCTTGTTGACCTAAAGTTAATATCAAACTCCAAATTTTATGCTCTAATTACTGATCCAGATGCAGTCAATAAAGCTAGTCAAACCAAGCTAATTACTCATCAGTTAACTGAAAACAATAAGGTTATTAAGCTCCTAGCTACAATCTTACAAACTAAGTACCCTAATACAAAAATTATTACGGTACGAAATAATAATATTTCTCAAATACGAAGATCTTTAAATTTACTCAACCTTCCTACAGTGAACGATTATGATATTGGGTTAGACGCATACATTAGTGCTGTTGTGGGTAACTATTTCTACAATATTTATCCAAAATTAAGACCATTTTTCATTTATGGCGAATATTTTTCCTTTAA
>DBFNNF010000153.1:0-2393 GCA_048407585.1 Lactobacillus johnsonii
TGCTCTACCAACTGAGCTAAAGGTGCATAAGCAAACTTATAAAAATAGGTATAACAAACAATTTTTCTAAGCTTAACTTAAATCTAAATTATTGGGAGCCTCTTGCCTTTTAGTGAAAAGCCCCAACAATTTCTATTTTACATTATCGGCTTACGTTTGTCAATATAATTTTATGGCAAAAAACGGCATGGTATATTCGTATTGATCGCCGCTGCCATAATTCTTCATTCGCCGCTTTTGGCGTTCAAAGGTTTACGCGCAACGTTTTATTTTATTGGTATGAAAGAAATTTATTGAGCAGGCAGAGGAAGGTAATATATTTTTATAAACAGAAAAGCTCGAAACTTATTTAATCAAGTTTCGAGCTTTATCAATATTTATTTAAATCCTACCAAATTACAACACGTTTTTCTGGGTCTAACCACATACCATCTTCTGGCTTAACATCAAATGCCTTGTAGAATTCTTCTTGGCATTGTGATTGAACGTTAGCTCTTTCAGGACCAGGAGCATGAACATCAACTGAAACTTGTGTCTTAATTGATTCAGGAAGTTGCTTGTTTGCCCAAACACGAGCAAAGTTTTCAAATACTTCCTTCATATTTCCATTTTCACCCTTATTAGCTTCAACAGCAGCAGTCAAACCACCTTGGTCAGCAATATTTTCAGAAACAATCTGCTTACCATTTAAGGTAACTGGACCATATTCAATGCCGTTAAATAAGTCAATTTCGTCTTGCGTACGTTTCTTGAATTCTGCAAAGTCTTCGTCAGTCCACCAATTCTTCAAATTACCGAATTCGTCGAACTTAGCACCGTTGTTATCGAATGCGTGTGAAATTTCGTGTGCAATAACAACACCAATACCGCCGTAGTTTAAGCTCCGAGATTGCTTCAAGTCATAGAATGGCTTTTGCAAAATTGCAGCTGGGAAAGTAATATCATTTCTCTGTGGATCGTAACATGCATTTACTAAGTTACCTGGCATGAGCCACACAGTTCGATCAACTGGTTGCGTTAATTTTTCAAGATTATACTTAACTGATTCTACAGCAGCTGCGCTTTCATTAGAGTAAAGACTACCACCTTCTGCTTCAGGGACAACTTGAAGACGATCATAGATTTCTTCAACCTTTTCTGGATAACCAATCTTCAAAATTAAAGCCCGTAACTTAACAATTGCTTTTTTCTTGGTGTCTTCAGATAGCCAGTCATTTTCAGAGATACGTTTTTCATAAACGTCAATCATCTTATGAATCATATCTTCTACGTCAGCCTTAGCTTCAGCGCCAAAGTAAGTTTGACCGTAGTAAACACCAACTACTTCGCTAAACATACCATTAGCTAAACGGTAAGCTTGCTTAGTACCAGAAGATAATTCAGGTTGTCCTGATAAAGCTTGACTAAATGGGAAAGCAGCTTCACGGAAGTCTTGAGAAAGATATGCAGCTACACCATTAATAAACTTAACAACCATCCAGCCTTTAATTTCATCAAAATTATCTTCGTTGATTAATTCCTCAACATGATCTAAAAATCTTGGTTCAGTGACAATAATCTTCTCAGGCTTTTGAGCAAATAAATTACTTAAGAAGTTGTCAATCTTAAAGCTATCAAACTTATCTTCAAATTCAGATAAAGGCATTGGATTGTACATTGCTGGGTAATCTGCCCATTCTTCAGTTGACTTAAGAACCTTAGAAAGTTTCTTATCAAACTTCAATGCACCTTCCACATACTTCTTAGCATCTTCTTCACTTACACCAGCCATCTTAAGTAAGTTTTCAGATTGATCTTGTAATACCTTCAATAAGTCAGCTGCTGCAGGATTGTCATAGGTAGTAGTATCAGGTAAGAATAAACCAGGTCCGCCAAAGTATACAACATGAACTTTAGTATCCTTCATGTCAGCATCAACTGACACACTGATTGGTAAGTCAAAAGCATTCTTGTAAAAATCAGCTGCTCTTAAGTTAAGATCAGTTAAATTACGTAAACTAGTGATTTCTTCAAGGTCAGCTTTAATTGGCTTTGCCCCATCTTCATTTCTCTTGTCAAAGTTATTAGCAATTTTGTAAAGTTCAACTGCTTTTTCAAAATTAGGAACATTTGGCAATTTCTTTTTACCATCTGCAAAATCCGCAAAATCTTGCATTAAGCTCTTTTCAATATTCAAATCAATACCATCAAAAGAACTAATTCTTGAACGGTCTGAAGGAATTTTTGCTTTTTCAATCCATTCAGAGTTCACTGCTAAGTAAAGATTATCTTGTGGTCTTGCATTAAGATCGGGCTTAGTAATATCACCAGCACCGCCACGTACATTGAGTAATGCCATTAATAAAATTCCTCCTTGTAATTCATAAGTAATTATATAAAAGATATCAGTATTA
>DBFNNF010000154.1:0-20735 GCA_048407585.1 Lactobacillus johnsonii
AAATTCATTTTTTCATTAGTAGTCCTAATTTCAATTCTTTGATAATTTGGCTCATATCCATGCTTTTTCAAATTGATAGTAACTTTATAAGCATCTACATTTATCTCATAAAGATTGTACTCACCCTTTTGGTAAGCAAAATCGGTTCCATTATCCTGATAATGAGTATATTTACCACGTTCACCAAACACTCTAAATACCATTTTTTCATCTGGTCTAGTGGAAATATGTTCCTTAACTTCTCCCCACGGCAAAATAGTATTTTTCTTAATAAGTAAGGGTAACCTATCAATCGGGGCACTAACTAAGATCGTATTATTACCGCTATAAGTAACATTATTCCAAAAATCAATCCATTCCCCTTCTGGTAAGTAGACGGCTCGCCAGTTTTTACCTTCTTCAACAATTGGCGCAACCACAATATTTGTACCAACCATGTATTCGTCATTCATATTTTTAACTGCTGGATCAGTTGGATAGTTTAAAACCAAAGGTCGCATAATCGGAAGCCCAGTCTTATTTTCTTGAGCAAATAAATCATAAAGATATGGAATAAAATGATAGCGCAAATGTAAGTACTTGCGATATATCGATAGAGTTGGTTCTCCAAAGATCCATGGCTCTTGCGAGCGTGTACCCATAGCCGCATGATTTCGAAGAAGAGGACTAAAAAGTGCTGCTTCAATCCATCTTGTTAATAGTTCTGGTGTAGTATCTGCACCAAATCCTCCGATATCTGTCCCAGCAAAAGCAAAACCGCTCATCCCTAAATTACATAGTTGCGGAATCATCATTTGTAAATGGAACCATAAACTTTGATTATCACCAGTCCAAACTGTGGAGTATTTTTGTGTTCCCGCATAAGCAGCACGGGTAATCACAAATGGGCGTTTACCAGTTAAATTCTTTAAGCCATAATAGGTTGCTTTAGCCATATTGTGACCATAAACATT
This sequence comes from Lactobacillus johnsonii, assembly GCA_048407585.1. Classification (GTDB taxonomy): domain Bacteria; phylum Bacillota; class Bacilli; order Lactobacillales; family Lactobacillaceae; genus Lactobacillus; species Lactobacillus johnsonii_C. The sequence continues at coordinate 954 of DBFNNF010000154.1, forward strand.
ATGCATTTTAGCATGTGTTGATTCTTTTTCTTCATCATTAAAAATAATATCTTTCGGAATTTCTCCATTAAATGAGGCCGGCTCATTCATATCGTCCCAGATTCCATCAACACCTAAATCAACTAAAAACTTACAATTTTCTGACCACCATTTTCTGACTGCTTCACGCCCAAAATCCGGATAGACAGCATCCCCGGGCCAAACCTTATTAACATACACTTGCCCATTTGGTGCTTTTACAAAATATCCCTTTTTTAGTCCTTCTTGGTAGATCTGATAACTATCGTCTTTTTTGACACCAGGGTCAATAATTGTAATCACATGGAAACCTAATTTGTGAAGTTTATCAATAAATTTTCTAGGATCATCATAGGTATCTGTCCTCCAGGTAAAAACTCGATACCCATCCATATAATCAATATCTAAATGGATAGCATCACATGGCAGATGATATTTTCGCATTTTAGTAACAATTTCTTCTACCTTTTCAGCGCTTATACTATATCCCCAACGAGATTGTTGATAACCTAATGTCCACTTTTGTGGTAGCGGTGTTTTTCCAGTTAAGTAAGTATAATTTTCAACAATTTCTTTTAAGTCTCTGCCGCCAATAATGTAATAATCAATATTTCCATTATCAGCTGCAATGTAGTAGTATTTATTACTTTCTTTACCTAAATCAAAATAACTATAATAAGTATTATCAAAAAAAATTCCGTATGGATGATTTTTCTTCAATCCAATTAGAAATGGAACCGACTTATATAAACGAGTAAAACTTTCTACCTGCGGCTCGGGATTATCTGTATTCCAGTTTTCATACGCATAGTGACGCTTATTTAAAAAGCCGGTCTTATCACCTAAGCCATAAAATTGCTCATCTTCTGCTAATTCTTTGACTAATTCATAGTAGTGGCCGTCTTTTCTGCTACTAGTAACCACATCATGCCCTTCCGACTCCGCCAACTTTTGCTGGCTAGAATCTATTTGGCGATCAATTGGAATTCTGGAGCCGCGATAGTCAATAATTAAGGGATTTTCTTCTGCATCATAAACATCTATTTTTTCGTCGGGATAAATTTTAATAATTAATTTTGAAGTTTTTATTTCAAGATAATCATTCTTTTTCTCAACTTTAAATTTAGTTTCTTTTATCTTATTTCCTTCAATTGCATATGAATTAGTATGCTCACCGCGATTTTGAAATACACGGATTATCTCAGGTGTTAAGATTGTCAATTCAAAACTAGAATTAGCAAAATTTATCTTTATTTTGTTTTTATTAATCGCATATGTTTCCAAACTATTTGTATTCATATTAAGCCTCTACATTATTTGTATTCGCTTTCAATTTTATCACAAAAAAACTACTCAACTTTTGTAAGCTGAGTAGTTAAATTTTTATTCCTTAATGCCTTGTAATGCACGCTTCATATTCTTCCACATACCGTTATCATCAGTTTGCAAAATAAGGCTTGGATAAATTTTTCTAATCCACCAAATCGATCCTAGCAAAAATACGAATAGAATTATTAGAGAGATTGCTGCCTCTAAGCCAGTCGCATTTCCTTTAATTAGTCGAAGGGGCATTAAGAAAGATGATAAAAATGGTACGTAAGACATAATCGTAGCAAAAATCCCATCAGGATTATTAGATAAACTCATACTACTAAATAGTCCGAGTAGAGTTAAATAAACTAAGGGTTGTACTGCCTTATTAGCGTCTTCAGCCTTAGTGACAATTGCACCACAAACAGCTGCATAAACAATGTATAGGATCAAGCCAAGCACAATGAATAATAATCCCCAAGAAATTATTTGTCCTAAAGCTTGATCGATAGCAGGTTTTATTTGAGCAAATGTATCTTTTACTCCATCAATATGAGGAGCCATATAATAAAAGCCAGAAAACATCACAGCATAAATTAATAACTGAGTAAGAATTTCAAGGAAAATACCTAACACTTTACCATCGAAGTACTTTCCACCAGGCATGCTTGAAAAGATCATTTCCATAATTTTAGTTCCCTTTTCACTGGCAATATCCTGTGCCATGATGGTGCTATAGGTCTGAACCAAAAAGTATAAAACAAAAAGTAGAATCCAAAAAGTAGCTGTCTTTAAATTCTTTTCATCACTTGCATTCAATTTTTTATCATTAGTTTTCTCGGTAAATTTAACTTTTTGAGAAAGGGAATGCATTTGTTGCTCACTGAGCTTAGCATTTTTTAGATTAAGTGCTTGCTGCTGAGTGTTTAAAACTCTGATCAACTCAGTCTTAACATCATTATCAAGGCTTTCGGTACCATAATAGTTCGCAACTAATTGAGTAGAAGTCTCTTTCACCACAATATAACCACTAATATCACCATCTTTATAGGCCTTTTCAGCTTTTACCTTGTTTTTATATCCATCAAAGTCTTCTGTTTTCTTTAATGGCTGAACAATACTCTGATTTTGACTTACTATTCCTACCTTTGTATCACTGTCGAAAGCTGAAGATGAACTCATCCCAAAGAAAAAAGAAATCAATAATACAAGAAATGGTGCGAAAATCATCAATAAAAATGACCAATTTTTTACTTCTCTACGATATGTTTCTTTAGCAACTAACCAAGTTTTATTCATTCTCTTCACCGGCTTTCATTTTAAAAATTTCATCTAAAGTTGGTGGCTCTTGATCAAAAGTTTGCAAGTATTTTCCATGGGAGAGCGTATTAAAAATTTCTTCTCCGTAACTAGCGTTTGTTAACCAAAGTTTGTAGATGCCGTTATTCTGTAAAATAGCATTTTCAACTCCAGGTAAATTTTTAACATTATCAAGATTCAGGTCAGTTCTAATAAACAATCGAGTTAAACCAAAATTATTGCGAACATCATTTACAGCACCGTTTAACACAATATGTCCATTATTAATCATTACTACATCGTCACACAATTCTTCAACATTAGACATATCATGATCAGAAAATAGAATAGTAGCTCCGCGTTTCTTTTCTTGTAAGATTACCTCTTTAATTATTTCGACGTTTACCGGATCGAGCCCACTAAAAGGCTCATCCAAAATAATTAAGTTTGGCTGATGAATAAGAGTTGCAATTAATTGGATTTTTTGTTGATTACCTTTAGATAAACTTTTTATTTTATCGGTAATTTGGCCTTTAACTTCTAACTTTTGCATCCAATCTTGCAAATCATGTTTTACTTCATCTTTTTTCATTCCCTTTAAACTAGCCAAAAAACTTACTTGCTCTAAAACAGTTAATTTAGGCATTAAGCTACGCTCTTCAGGTAAATAGCCGACAGAGTTATAATCCCGACTTGAAAAAGAATGTCCATCAATAGTAATTTTTCCCTGATATTTAACAAACTTTAGAATACTATGAAAAAGAGTTGTTTTTCCTGAGCCGTTTTTACCAATTAAGCCTAATATCTTTCCATTGTCTGCTTTGAAGTTAATATCAAACAAAACTTGTTTGCTTCCAAAGCTTTTATTTAAGTTCTCTACTTGTAACATAGTTTTTTCTTTCTAGGTAAATTTTATTAAAGTTAGCCTTAATTATATCAATATTTTTTCTTAAATATACTTTATTGGATCAAAAAAGCCTCTCAGTTGTCCAAATCTGAGAGGCTTTTATCTTTATTTATACATATATTTTGCAGTAGCTTCGTTAGGATCCATCCCATTTCGAATCTTTAAAGCAAGTTCAATTGAAACATCTGCGATAATTGACTGCGGATCAATAACGTTATATGGGTGATCTGGCGCTTTTTCCTGGGCGAGAGATAACTCAGTACATCCAAGTAAAATCACATTACAACCATATTCATCGTGCATTGTTTTTAAAATTTTATGGTATAAATCATGATCAACAATACCTTTTTCTTTAATATCACGATAAATCAGCTCATTAACCATTGGTTGAATTTCAGGACCACCTAGTTCAGCCTTTTTACCAACTCGTTCTAATTCATCTACATATAAATGATCGTAAATAGAACCTTCAGTTGCAATTAAACCAATTTTCTCTTCTTTTGGAAAATCATCCACAAACTTATGAACAGCAATACGCATCATATGTAAAAATGGTACGTCTGTTAATGCTGCCAAGTCATCATAAAAGTAATGAGCAGTATTGCATGGCATTACGAAAAAGTCAGGATTAAGTTTTGATTGACTTAAAACATCATCCTTTAAATCATAGAAAAAATTAGGTTGACTATGATCCATAATGTATGCAGTTCGATCAGGAATTTGAGCATCATTTACTAAAATATAATTTAAATAGTCCTGATCCTTAGTAATCTTAACTCGGTGATTAATCAAACGGACATAACTTTCAGTCGCAATTGTCCCCATTCCACCGATAATTGAGAAAAAGTGCTTCATTCCTATTCCTCATCATCTTTTTCTAGTTCATTAATTACACTTTCCGCAACTTTGATGTCAGTTGGATATGGTGTATCTACTCCGCGAATCTTTTGGTATGGGTCGGCTCCCTTACCACAAATCAAAACGATGTCATCCTTATTAGACATTGCAATTGCATCATGAATTGCCTTTTCACGATCTAACTCAATTGTGACATCAACTTTTTCATGATCAATGCCTGCATCAATTTCCTGTGCGATATCCATTGGATCTTCAAAACCAGGATCATCAGTTGTTAAAAAGGCTTTATCTGCATAAGCAGTTAAACTTTCACTGAATCCAGGACGACGTGATACTCCCTTATCACCGGGAGCTCCAACAACTACGATGATTTTTGGATTGTTAAATTCACGCTGCATAAAGCTCATTAAAGCCATCATTGAAGCCTTATTATGTGCATAGTCAACAATTACAGTACCATGTTTCTTTGATGGCAAAGCTTCCATTCTTCCTGGAATAGTAACGTGACGAATACCTTTAGCACATTCTTCATAATTTTCACCGGCAAGTCCAGCACCAATAATAGCAGCCGTACCATTCATTTCATTGAAATCACCAATCATTTGAAGAGTGTAGTCACCAGCAATTGGTAATTTCTTAGCTTTATCAGATGCGCAGAATAATTTGAATTCAGTTTCTTTCATATCAGTTTCAACCGATTGGAAACGGAAATCAATTGGTTGCTTCAAGTTAGGATTTTCAAAATCATTTCTGGCAAATAAATAGATACTATCTGGATTCGTAGTAGTAGTTGCAGCCGCATAAATCTCATCGAAGTGATCAGACATTGCATTGATAATACACTTACGTGAGTTAACCATTAATTGCAACTTACAGTGCAAATAATCTGCAAAGTTAGGGTGTTCATTTGGTCCAATATGGTCTGGAGTAATATTTAAGAAAAAGCCGAGATCGTAAGTCAAACCAAAGACACGATTTTTCTTATAAGCCTGACTAGAAACTTCCATTACTAAGTGAGTCATACCGTTATCAACAGCTGTTCTCATATCTCTGAACAAGTCTAAACTTTCAGGTGTAGTTAAACTAGCCTTAAATTTATCTTCAGGCTTTGGTCCTACAATATCATCTACTGATGAAAATAGTGCTGTTCGACCACCATTAATTTGGTCAAGCATCCCCTTCAAGAAGTATGCAGATGTTGTCTTACCCTTAGTACCAGTAAAGGCTACAACATACAAATCATCTTGTGGAAATCTGTAAAAGGCAGCAGATAAAAGAGCCATGGCTTTAGTTACATCTCTAACAACTAAAGCATGCATTCCTTTACCTTCTGGATATGGTTGTTCTGCTACATAACAAGTAGCTCCACTATCTTTAGCCATTGATAAATAAGTAGGTCTAAAGCCTTTACCTTTACAGAAGAACAAGGTATTTGTTTTTATATCACGTGAATCATAGGAAATATAATCCATTTTAGTTGGAACCGCATCTTGAACAGCACTTGATTTAAGCAAGTGGTGTTCCTTCAATATTAAGATGCAAGTGTTTAAAGAAATGCTAGAATCGCTCATTTTTTCTCCCCAATTTTTAAATCAATTCAGCCTAAATTATAGCACACCATCATTTTTCTTTGGGCTATTGAGTGGTAGTTGAATAATAAAACTAGTTAATTCTGATGTTGATTGACATTTAATATTACCACCATGCAAATCAACAATACTTTTAGTTATGGCTAAACCGAGACCAGTTCCGCCAGTTTTTAAGTTTCTTGAACTTTCTACACGATAAAAACGATCGAAGATCTTCTGCAAAGATTTCTTAGGAATTTGTTCCCCATTGTTTTCAACTCTAAGTTCTACAAATTCGTTATTTACCTTATTTGCAATTAAGTTGATTTCAGTAGCTCCACGTCCATACTTTAAAGCATTTGAAATCAAATTATTCAACATTCGAACAATCATCTTTGCATCCGCATCAATTACGAGATCTCTTGGCCTGGTTACAACATTAAAAGTAATATTTTTCTTTTCAGCTTCTAATTCAAAGCCAGCAGCTACTTGTTCAAGCATTGAATTAACATGCAGAGGTGCTAAAACCAATTTATTATTTGTCGAAGAGCGCAGAGTAGTATATTCAAATAGATCTTCAGCTAGAGCCTTCATTTGAAGAGCTTTATCATAGGCTATTTGGATGTACTTAGTTTGATCTTCATTCAACTCACTGCTCTTTAATAAGCCAAGATAGCCAATAATTGAAGTTAGTGGTGTTCTAATATCATGAGAAACATTAGTAATCAAGTCATCCTTTGATTGCTCTATCTGCCGTTCCTCTTCCATTGAAGCAACAGTACTATCAACTAACGCATTAATTGAATCAATCACTTTTTGCAAATCTGTCTTTACTACAAAAGGAATTCGATGGTCAAAATGCCCATCTGCAATATAGTGTAATTCTTCAATAACGTGACGCAATTGCATTTGTCGATATCTTCTGATTAAGCGCCAATATACTACAATAACATCGCCGACTAACATAAAACTAATAAAAAGCCGTTGCCAAGACCATAAATGCATCCCATTAGCAAAAGTAATGGTTTTCTTCAAAAAGAAAATTCCATTTTCTAATCTTGGATCATTTAAGACAGCTAGGTTAATCAAGATAATGATCGAAAGGTTTAATAGTAAAAGCAAAATAACGGTTATTACGCCTTCACCGAAAAGTTCGCTTTTTTCTTTTGTGGTTAGGATTACTTTCTGCTTTTTCATCCCTACTAAGCCTCTACTTTATAGCCTACTCCCCAGACTGTTTGAATAACTTCTTCACCATCAGTTGCTTTCTGAATCTTATCGCGTAAGTGAGAAACGTGTACCATAACAGTTTTAGCAGAAACCACTGATTCTTGTTGCCACACTCTTTCAAAGATTTCATCAGCACTAAAAACTCGATTAGGATGGCTAGCAAGCATATATAAAATTCCAAACTCTAAGGCAGTTAATTGAATAACCTTACCAGTTAAAGTTTTAACTTCATGTGAATCTTTATTGATCACTAAAGGTCCTACTTCTAATACATCTGGCTTATCATCTTTTACTTCCTTCTGGCTACGACGAAGAAGTGATCTTACCCGTGCCATTACTTCTAATGGATTAAATGGCTTAACTACATAGTCATCTGCTCCAGTAATTAACCCCTGAATCTTATCCATATCACTAGTCTTAGCAGAAACTACTAAAATTGGAATCTCGGAATCTTTTCTAACTTCCTTGATAACTTCGATTCCTGACATCTGTGGCATCATAATATCAAGAATCATTAAGGCAATTTCCGGATTAGTAGAAAGTTTCGTTAAAGCTTCTTTCCCGCTATAGGCAGCAATTGGTTCATAACCTTCATTTTTTAAATATATACTTAATAATTCAACGATTTCTTTATCATCATCAACAACTAAGATCTTCATGAGGATTGCTCCTTATCTATAATTATTTATCACATTAAAAATCTATTATTAATATTTTACCCGTTTTCCTTTTAATTACCTAAATTAAACCACGTTTTTAAAGAATTATAAAAAATGGACCCTAGAAAAGCATCTAGACTCCATTTTTAATTAATCTAATTCTTTTTTACCAGTGTACAACTCATAGTAGTAACCTTTTTGTTTCAAAAGTTCTTCATGAGTACCACGTTCAATAATATGACCATGGTCTAGAACTAAAATAAGATCTGAGTTAACGATTGTTGATAAACGGTGAGCAATAACAAAACTAGTTCTACCAGCAAGTAAGTTATCCATACCAGCTTGAACCATACGTTCAGTTCTAGTATCAATACTTGAAGTTGCTTCATCAAGAATCATCACCGGTTCGTCCGCAATCATCGCTCTAGCAATACTGAGCAGCTGCATTTGACCTTGAGACAAATCACCGCCATCACCATCAATTACAGTTTCATATCCGTCATCAAGTTCATGGATAAACTCATCTGCATGTGCTAAACGAGCAGCTTGATATACTTCATCATCACTGGCATCAGGCTTACCAAAACGAATATTATCCATAATCGTTCCAGTAAAGAGGTGGGTTTCTTGTAAAACAATCGACAAAGAATGTCTTAAATCATTTTTTCTAATTTGAGAAATTGGAACACCATCATAAGTTATCTTTCCAGATTGAATTTCATAAAAACGATTAAGCATATTTGAAATAGTTGTCTTACCGGCACCAGTTTCACCAACCAAAGCTACCTTCATTCCAGGTTTTGCATCAATATTGATATCATACAAAATTTGATGCTCTGGAACGTATGAAAAGCTAACATGATCAAAAACAATATGTCCCTTAATTGGTACCTTTTTAATGTCACCATTCTTTTCTGGAACATCCCAATACCAACTATTCTTGACTTCCTTATTAGGAGACATAATAACATCTCCATTATCAACTTCAGAAGGCTCATCTTCTAGTTCAAAAATTCTTTGAGCTCCGGCTAAAGCTAGCACAATTGAATTCAATTGTTGAGAAATTTGTGCAATTGGCATACTAAACTGACGTGATAATTGTAAGAAGGATGCAATTGCACCTAAAGTTAAAGGAGCCCATCCATTAATTGCGGCAGCCCCACCAATAAAGGCAATTAACACATACAGCAAGTTACCCATATTACCCATAATTGGAAATAGAATTGTTGCATATGTATTGGCTTTTCCCGATGCTCCACGCAATTCTTCATTAAACTTATCAAAACCTTCTTCAGCTTCAGGTTCATGAGAGAAAACTTTAATGACCTTTAAGCCATTAAGCATTTCTTCGTCATACCCATTAATTTGTCCAAGTTTGTTTTGTTGAACTTTGAAGTAATGACTCGATCTAACTGTTAAAAATCTAACAATTCCAAAGGATAATGCAAAAATAATAAATGAGAACAAAGTCAATTGCCAGCTTAAACTAAACATAGCCACAATAACAAAAATCAAGCTTAATGCCGAGTTCAAGAATTGAGGTAATGATTGGGAAATCATCTGCATCAAGGTATCGATATCGTTAGTATAACGACTCATGATATCCCCATAGTTATTTTGGTCAAAATAAGCAATTGGCAAAGATTCCATATGGGTAAATGTTTCATTACGAACCCGGAACTGGACTTTTTGGGCTAATACCCCCATCAACATACTGAATAAGTAGTTAGAAAGGAATCCAATTGCATAGATTCCAAACATTACTAAAATGGCATTAAAAAGTGGTCCATAATTCGGAACTTTTTCATGTAAGAGTGGTGTTACGTAAGTATCAATCAGTCGCTCAATAAATAGTGATCCAATTACAGCGGAAGCAGCTGCTAAAATAATAGTAATTATTGAAACAACTAACATCCAAGGGCTCGTTGTTAAAACTAATTTTAATAAACGACCAAGGACTTTTATTCGGTTTCCTTTAGGTTGTGTTTTTTCTTTTACTTGATCCATAACTTACTCTCACCTACTTTCCCGCATTATTTTCTTCTTGGAACTTAGCAATTGAACGATAAAGTTCATTGGTTTTCATTAATTCTTCGTGAGTTCCAATTGATTGAATCTTACCGTGATCCATAACAATAATTCGATCTGCATCCTTAATGGAAACAACTCTTTGAGAAATAATAATCTTAGTAGTGTGCGGCATATCTTTTGCTAAGGATTCACGAATTTCACGCTCAGTTGTCGTATCCACAGCAGAGGTTGAATCATCTAGAATTAAAATTTCCGGATTCTTCAAAAGTGCACGAGCAATAGTCAAACGTTGTTTTTGTCCACCAGAAACATTATTTCCCCCTTGTTCGATCATTGTATTATAGCCATCTGGCATTTCACGGATAAAACCATCTGCATGAGCGACCTTAGCTGCAGCTACAACTTCTTCATGTGTTGCATTTTCGTTTCCCCATTTCAAGTTTTCTTCAACAGTTCCACTAAACAAAACATTCTTTTGTAAAACCATTGCAACTTTATCACGAAGGGCCTTCAATTCGTATGATTTAACATTATGTCCAGCTACTCTAACCGCACCAGATGTTACATCATAAAGACGAGGAATCATTGAAACTAAAGTTGATTTAGATGATCCAGTTTCACCAATAATACCGATTGTTTCACCAGGGGTAATATGTAAGTTAATATCCTCTAAAGCATAATGCTTCTCATCTGGTGAGTATTTGAAGTTAACATGATCAAAAACAATATCTCCATTAGTTACATCTTTAAGCGGTTTTCGTGGATTTTCGATTGCTGGCTTTTCAGTTAAGACAGCCGCAATACGTTTACCACTAGCTTCAGAAATAACTAATTGAGTAGTGATCATAGCTAGAATATTCAAACTAAACAAAACAGAGTTTGAATATGAAAACATAGAAACTAATTGTCCAGTTTGCAAACTTCCACCAACGATTTCCTTAGCACCAAACCAGCAAATCGCTAAAGTAGAAATGTTAAGAACAGCCATTACAACCAACGCATTAAGTGACATAATTTTCTGCGCTGTTGAGAATAATTTATAAATAAAGCCAGAAGACTTCTCAAACTTTTCAATTTGAGATTCTTCTTGTACGTAAGTCTTTACTTCACGAATTCCACGAATATTTTCACGAACATCTTGGTTCATTACATCATATCCTCTAAAAATACGTGGAAAGTAAGGATATGCACTTTTAATAATTAATGCCAAAATTAAAACAAAGATAGGAGCGATTACCACAAAAATCAAAGATAGCCTTGGACTAATGATAATCGACATAATAATTGAAAAAATTAGCATTAACGGTGCACGAACAGCGATTCTAATTAACATTTGATAGGCATTTTGAACATTGGTTACATCTGTAGTAAGTCGTGTTACCAAGCTGGCACTAGAAAACTTATCAATATTGCTAAAAGAAAAATCTTGGATATGGTAAAACATATCTTTTCTCAAATTAGCCGCAAAACCTGCTGCCGCGTGTGCAGAAACATAACTGGCACTCGCACCCAAAGCTAAAGAAATTAAGGTTAGCACGAAAAGAATTAGGCCCCACTTATTGATATAGCCCATATTTCCTTTCATAATTCCCCTATCAATTAGAATACCAACCAAGTACGGGATCAACATTTCAATTAAAGCTTCACCTGCAACTAGGACTGGGGAAGTCAACGACAATTTTTTGTATTGTCTAATTGACTTACGCAACACATTAACCATATAAAACCCCCGTTCTTTACTTAAAAAAGATAAAAAGACATACACGCCTCGCGCCGTCTATTCACTCCCTTAACAAATAAATTATTTGTTATCTTTATTTATACTGTAGACTAATTTAAATAAATAGTCACGTTTTTAATTTCGACGATTTTGTCTTCTAGCGGCAATTTCATTTTGACGCTTAATTTGCAATGGATCAACAACATGGTACTTTTGACGGAACCATCTGCGAACAAAGAAAGCAATTACCGCTAATACAATGTAAACCCATGGGTTTAATACAGGGTTAATCACCCGCATAAATGGCATTGATGTAAATGTAATCCAAACCATTATGATTCCGACTAAAAATACACCTATTAAAATAATTTGCCACATTGGTGGACGTTTACTTTTATCCCTAGTAATTAAATCATTATAGTATGCCATTAAAATACCAAATAAAATTGTAACTGATGCAACAGTTAAAATACCCATTTGTTGCATACCATCTTGTTGCTTAGAACTGTTGCTAAATAGTTGTACTACACCAAAGAATCCGGCAAAGATAACAAAGTATAACAACCCATTATCTACGGCATGCATCCAAAACTTATTCTTAGGTGCTTCTTTTTTAGGATTAGCAATTTCGATTGCTTTTTCTTTTGGAGCTTTTTGATATAAGTTAGATGCTGGAATTCCCTTACGTTGCGCAACAATAATTTCTGGCAAAATTTGATCAATTGCTGGCTCTACTTGATCCATAGTATAGTTTTGATCTTCTGTCAAAAACTTCTCCAAACGAAAAATGTAATCTTGGTTTTTATTACTTAACTTATTACGCAGTTCTTTTGGAGACATCTTTTTAATCTCTTCATCACGAGCATTTTGTTCATGCGCCTTTTTTAATTTTTCTTGTTGCGCATTACCTGCTGTTGAGTTCTTGGCAGCTTCAGTATTTTCACTTTTATTTTGATTTTTTGGATCCATTCAAAAAACTCCTAAACATTAAATCTAAATTCAATAATATCGCCGTCTTGAACTACATAGTCTTTTCCTTCAAGACGAAGCTTTCCAGCTTCTTTAACTTTTTGCATGGTTTCAAGCTCATTTAAATCATCAAATGAAACAACTTCTGCTCGAATAAATCCACGTTCAAAGTCTGAGTGAATAACACCGGCAACTTGCGGTGCTTTCATGCCTTCATGGAAAGTCCATGCACGAGTTTCAGGACCACCAGCAGTAAAGAAAGTACGAAGGCCTAAAATGTGGTAAGCAGCCTTAATCAAGCGATCAAGTCCAGATTCTTCAACGCCTTCCATTTCAAGAAATTCTTTTCTTTCATCTTCATCCATTGAAGCAATTTCTTCTTCAGTAGCGGCACTAATTCCTAAAGCTTCTGCATTTTCACTTTCAGCATGCTTTTTGACAATTTGGTAGTACTTATCGCTTTCTGGATCAGCCATTGAACTTTCAGCAATATTAGCAACATAAATAACTGGTTTAGAAGTAAGTAAGAATAGTCCCTTAACGATCTTTTGTTCATCGTCATTAAAGTCAATTGAGCGAGCAGCCTTACCTTCTTCAAGAACTGGCTTTAATTTATTTAAAACAGCTAATTCAGCTTTAGCTTCTTTATCGCCTTGTTGAGCAACCTTTTGCACTTTTCCAATTCTACGGTTAACTGCATCTAAGTCCGCAATTGCTAATTCAAGATTAATTGTGTTGATATCTTCTTCTGGATCAACCTTACCAGTAACTGAAGTAATGTTGTCATCATCAAAAGCTCTTACTACGTGAACAATTGCATCAGTTTGACGGATATTTTCAAGGAACTTATTTCCAAGTCCTTCACCTTTTGATGCGCCTTTTACCAAACCAGCAATATCAGTAAATTCAAATGTAGTATGAACAATCTTCTTAGCTGGAATTAATTCTTGAATACGAGCTAGACGACTATCTGGAACTTCAACCATCCCCACATTTGGCTCGATTGTGGCAAATGGATAGTTTGCCATTTCGGCACCAGCCTTAGTAATCGCGTTAAACAAAGTAGACTTACCAACATTTGGTAATCCAACAATACCTGCAGTTAATGACATATTATTCTCCTCTTAATTGGTTTTATTCAAAGTGTGGTACAGCAATATTTTCCTTAGGAACATAATATTCCTCTTTTAAGTTAACAGGATCATTTGCTGCATGCAGCACTTTTTTTAATTTTTTATTGAATTCTGCTCGAGGCATCATAATTAAATGACCACACCCTAAGCACTTAATGCGAATGTCTGCACCCATTCGCAAGATTTCCCACTTATTTTCACCACATGCATGTGGTTTTTTCATCTGTACTACATCGCCCAAATGATACATGAAAAATCACTCCTATTAATTATTTATCTAAATTAATTCCTAGTAAATCTAAAATTCGATTTAATTCATCAGTTGATGCAAAATCAATGGCTAAATGACCATTTCCTTTTTTGCCCTCGGTAATATTTACACTAGTACCAAATTTATCAGTTAATTGTGATTCACTAGCCCTAATGAAAGCTGATTTTTTAATAGCCTTTTTCTTAGGTTTCTTTTCTTTTTCATTTAATTTAGCTACCAGTGACTCTAGTTGACGAACTGTAATTCCGTTCTTAACTACTTTTCTGGCCAAGTCATCAATACTGTCCTTATCTTTCAGACCAAGCAATGTTCTTGCTTGCCCCATTGACAGCTCTCCTCTTTGAAGGAGACGTTTAGTTTTTTGAGGCAAAGTAAGGAGGCGAAGATAATTAGCAATATATGGGCGAGATTTCCCTAGTCTTTTAGAAACTTCTGCTTGAGTTAACCCTAGATTCTTTTGCAGCATTTCATACGCTTGCGCTTCTTCTAATGGTGTTAAGTCTTCACGTTGCAAGTTTTCTAAAACTGCAACTTCCATCATTTGTGCCTCATCAAAGTCTCGGATGATGGCTGGAATTGTTTTCTTCTTAGCTAACTTAGAAGCACGAAAACGACGCTCACCGGCAATAATTTCGTAACCATTAACTGATTTACGAATAATAATTGGTTGGAAAACACCATTTTCTTTAATGGATTCGGAAAGTTCCTTTAAGCTTTTGTTATCAAACGTTTTTCTTGGTTGATATGGATTAGGTCTAATTTCATCTAAAGAGATTTCAGTAATCTCCTCAGTTTCTTGAACTTGTGGGCTCTCATCAAATAAAGCTTCTAAGCCTCGTCCAAGACCACGTTTTTTAGGTTCTTTAGAGTTTTTTACCATGAGCTTTCAACACCTCTTTTGCTAGAGAATCATATACTTGAGAACCGCGAGATTTTGGAGCGTATTCTGTAATTGGTTTACCATAACTTGGAGCTTCAGCTAACTTTGTAATTCGCGGAATAATTGTCTTATAAACCTTTTTATTAAAGTAAGATTGAACTTCTTTAACAACTTCTGCTCCTAAATTAGTTCTAGCATCCAGCATGGTTAGCAATACACCTTCCACACCCAAATTCTTATTAAAGTGCTTTTGGACTAAACGAATTGTATTCAATAACTGGCTTAAGCCTTCCATTGCATAATATTCACTTTGAACTGGGATCAAAATAGAATCTGAAGCAGTAAAAGCATTGATTGAAAGCTGACCTAAAGATGGAGGACAATCGATCAAAATAAAGTCATATTCATGGCTAACCTCATCGATTCCCTGCTTCAACCTTGTTTCACGTGCCATCATTGATGTTAATTCCATTTCAGCACCAGCTAATTGAATAGTAGCAGGAACTGCATCTAAATTTTTAGTTTCTGTGTGATGAATAGTTTCAGATAAAGGAATTTCATCAATTAAAACATTATAGATGTCTTTATCTACAGTTGACTTTTCAATGCCTAAACCAGAAGTTGCATTTCCCTGGGGATCAATATCAACTATTAGAACTTTATAACCATGATTTGCAATGCTGGCACCTAAATTAATCGTTGTCGTTGTTTTACCAACGCCACCTTTTTGGTTAGCAACCGAAATAATTTGAACCATATTTACTCCCTTTGCCTACTTTTTAAGTAATTCAATAGTAATTTTATAGGAATCACCCTTTTTATCTTCCTTGTATTTCACGGTCATTCCTGAATCTTTTGCCATCTTAATTGCTTTTTTAATTGTATTTATTTGTACTTTAAAATCATTAGCTGTCCGAACCTGAACTTTCTTCTTAGGCTTTTTAGTTTGTTCAGGCTTATTCTCTTCGAGCTCTTCTTCTTTTTCCTTTTCTTGAGCAGCAAAATAACCATCAAGATCTTTTACCATCTCTTCAGTTTCTTTTACAGTTAAGCCACTTTTAATAATCTCGCTAACAGCAGTATCTTGATCTTCTTCATTCAAAGCTAAAAGTGCACGTCCATGACGTTGAGAAATCTTTTTATCAATTAAGAACCCTTGCACTTTTGGCGTTAACTTGAGTAGTCTAATCTTATTAGCAATGTAAGATTGAGTCTTCCCCATTTGTTCTGCCAATTCAGTTTGAGTTAAATTATTAACCTTCATCAATTGAACGTAAGCTTGTGCTTCATCAATAGGGTTAAGATTTTCACGTTGCAAATTTTCAACTAAGGCTAAAGAGGCTGCTTTTTCATCATCCATATCTTCAACAATTGCTGGAATTTTTGCCCATTTAAGTGATTGAGCAGCACGAAAACGACGTTCACCCGCAATAATTTCATATTCACCTTCGGGACCATCAGCTGGCTTACGCAAAATAATTGGTTGGAGTAAACCTTGTTCTTTTAGTGTAGTAGCCAATTCCTCAATTGATTCATCACTAAAAGTATGACGGGGCTGATAGCGATTAGGCATAATTTTATCGAGCTCAATTTCTTGAACTTGCTTACTTTCAGGGATCTTTTTTTGACGATTGCCAAATAATGAAAATGCCATAAATTATTCCTCCAATTAAATTTAAAGTGGTTTTTTATTCGGTGTACCAGCTTGACGCGGATATTTCTTAGGGGTCGCTTTTATTTTTTCAACAACAATTAAAGTGCGGTCATCATCTGTATCAGGAAGAGTTAATTCTTTCACATCTTCTACTTTTCCTCCCAATACATCAATCGCATGCTTAGCTTCTGCTAATTCATCTTGTGCTTTTGGCCCTTTCAAAGCAACTAAGTAACCACCAACCTTTGCTAGTGGTAAACAATATTCACTTAAAACACTCATTCTTGCCACTGCACGGCCAGTTACCAAATCGAATTTTTCGCGTAAGTCTTTATTTTGACCGGCATCTTCCGCACGGCTATGAACTAAAGTAACTTTATCTAAACCTAAGTCGTTTACAAGCTCATCTAAAAACTTTAATCTTTTACCCAAAGAATCAACAATAGTGATACTTAAGTTAGGACACAAAATCTTAATTGGTAAAGAAGGAAAACCTGCTCCTGCTCCAACATCACATAAAGTTTTCTCACCTTTAAATAGGTCTGGAAATTCTAAAAGTGGAGTAATGCTATCAAAGAAGTGCTTTAAGTAAACCTCATTCTTATCAGTAATTCTGGTAAGATTAACCTTTTTATTAAATTCAACTAATTTATCATAATATGTCGCAAATTGTTTTTGTTGCTTCTCATTAAGTTCAAAGCCATATTTTGCGAGCTCTTTTGCAAAAATTTCTGGATTCATTTTTCACCTGTGAAACCTAGTTTCACACTCCTAATTTACCGCAATTAAAGGCGGTTAACAACACTATTATCATCATAAACTAACGTATTTAATTATGTAGTATTTTTTAAGAATCGTCAAAATACAACAAAGTATTTAAAATATGTATTTAAATTAAAATCGATAAGCTATAATGATTAGCAAAAGGAGTTAAATGCATGATTGTTACGCTTATTGTGATTCTTTATCTCGGTTATCAAACTTATAAAGGATATCAACTGGGATTTGCTCAACGTGTTATTAATATGATTTTTGGTGCAATTGTATTTGCAGCAGCTATTCTAGGCCAAAATAGCTTGGGAAATTGGTTCTATCAACAATTTTCTGGTAAGGTTGTTCCCACAACTGGCAATATTAGTCTTGAAATAATCGGTTATCGGTTCTTAGCCTTCTTTGTAATTTGGTTTATCGGTAAAATGATTTTAAAGATTTGTAAGGGCTGGCTTCCTAAACGTGATCGTACTAAAAAGGGAATTGGTAATCTATTAGACAACGTTTTAGGAGCAATAGTATCTTTTATCGCCGCTTACTTCTTAGTCTATGTAGCCTTATCAATGTGCCAGGCTTTTCAAAATCCTTGGTTTATTCAACAAACAGTTGATTCACCAATTTTACGAGTAATTATTTATAACACACCAGGTTTGTCAAATGGAGTATTTAAGACAATATTTGGTATTAGTCGAACAGTTGGTTAAAATACTCAGCAAAAATAGGATTCGGAGTTACCGAATCCTATTTTTTATACACCAATTCTTTCCATTGAATCATCGTCATATACAAAGATTGCACCATAGCGACCTGCTTTATCATTTTTCCAGCCCGGAATCGGACCACCAGCAAAAAATAGTCGCTTACATTCAATTTCAGCTTGAACAGAATCACGAGTAAATAAGGTTACACCAGCCACATGAGTCTTAACCGGATATCCAGTCTTAGGATCAATAATGTGGTGATATTTTTTTCCATTAATTTCTAAAAAGCGCTCGTATGTCCCACTCGTTACAGCAGAACATTCATGGACAGTGGCGGTTGTTAGATTATTACCGCGTTTCTTTTTAGGATCTTGCACGCCCAGAATCCATTCCCCACCGGCTCTTTTAGGAGAACTGTTTACAAATAAGACATTCCCACCTAGATTAATAATTCCAGCACGAACATCATAAGCACGCCATAAATCTCTAATTCTATCTGCTATATATCCTTTAGCTATTCCTCCTAAATCAAGCTCCATCCCTTTTTTAGTTAAAAAAACGGTCTGATTATCATCATCTAATCTAACATCTGCTGGATTCGTTAGACTCATCTTTTCTTTAATCTGTTCATCAGTTGGAACATGGGCTCCTTTAAAACCAATATGCCATAATTTTACAACTGGTCCAATCAGAGCATTAAAGCCAAAATTTTGTTTACTTTCATAGACAGCTAGCTTAATTAGATTATATGTACTTGCAGAAACTTGTACGGGATGAATACCAGCTGCATGATTAACGTCCATTACCTCAGAATGGTCTCGATTTACTGTTAATCGATCTTCATATCCGGCAATCAAATCAAAACTCTGATCCAAAATCTTTTTATTCTGGTCACCATAAACCTGTAGCGTAATAACAGTTCCTAATCCGCGCCCAACTTTTGAAATTGGAGTTGAAGCATAATTTTCTATCATTTTGATGCCTTCTTTGGTTCTAAGTATAATTCTCTCAAACTTTGAATCATCTCATCATCAACTTTAAGAACATTTTTAATGTAATTATCTATTCCATCATACTTTTCATCAATTAATAAGAGAGCTGTATCCAAATATTCATTTGCGACACTTGCTAAGCTTCTAACGTTAGCACGCAAAATTACACTACCACCCTCATCAATTATCTTTTGATTCATCTTGGCCTGATAATTTCCTAGCATTAAGTTAGAAAATAGATAATCTTGTCTGATAGTTTCCATATCAACGCCCAAAATATATAGGATCAGAACTGTAGCTAATCCTGTACGATCTTTTCCTTCAGAGCAATGAAAAATAATAGCTCCATCTTTAGTATTAGCAAAGATGCTAAGTAAACTATTAAAGGCTTTTTGAGAATATTCCTTACTAACAGAAGAATGGTACTGATGACACATCGTCTTAAAACCAGCATATTGATCTTTAGTATAGGTCTTTTTTAATTGCAATATCTTCTGATCTGTTTCTGCACTTTGATTTCCATGAATTGGATTATCAATATGTTCAACTCCTGCTGGCACAACATCAGGAGCTAATTCAATTTCTTTAGGTGAGCGTAAATCAACAATTTTAGTTAAGCCATAATTAAGTAAAAAAGTTTCATCTTCTTTAGTCATTTGGCATAACTTCCCGGTTCTTAGAAGTCGATGCATCTTAATTTTTCGACCATCAAAACCTACATAACCGCCCAAATCACGTGCATTTGGCACATGTTGCAGTGGTAAAATGTTTGGCCTAATCATTTTGTAATCCCTACTTTTCTAAATTTTT
>DBFNNF010000155.1:0-9112 GCA_048407585.1 Lactobacillus johnsonii
ATTTTTTAATTCTATTGCCTTAGTTCCTGAAAAGTTTAAATAGTGCTGTAAACAAGTATTTAAAAAGTAGTGCCCTAGCTTGTAATTATCCATTTTGACCACCTAAACAACGATACATTTAAAATTGTTAAAATTTCCCCTGTTTAAGATGTTTTTATTCATTCAAAGATAATTATACTAAAACATCTTAAAAAACGATTTCATTACGTAAATTTTAAATATTAGGCATATTATACAGGCTATTAAAAAGATTTTTTCTTTTAGGAATGCAAGAAAGTTAAAGCAAAATAAAAACGACCTGCTAAGGTCGTTAGGGTAATAAATAAAAAAAGATTTTCTTAAACAAGGTAAGTTAATTATATCATGCTAAAACCCTTTGAATAGCACATTTACGCAAAATAAAATATTGTTCCTGATATTGCTCCTTTTTAGTTTAATTCAACTTGATTTTTGAAAATCACTAAGAGACAAAAAGCTTATATTACTAACTTTCTAAACTACTTTAGCTATATCTAAAATTATATTGTTCAGATTATCATCAGAGTGCTAAAAAGTGCTAATTTACTCATAAATGTAGATTAATTTTGGTAATTTTTTGATAAAATTAAACAAGCACAAAAAGTTAAATATGCGGTGGTACTTTCGTTTGAGGGGATGATGCCAATGGTGTAATTACTATTGTACAGAGTCTTACTGAAGGGAGGTACACTTTGCTCTATGACAGCCTTTTTTGGTGCTGTCCTTACCTTTATTGGTTTCTTGGATTGTGTTGTTCTAGCTTTAATAAAACTAGTAAACGATACAAACAAGTTAGCGGAAGCTGTAAAACGACTAATAGAGACTCTCCACGATTTGTGGAAGAGAAAATAGAGCAGATTAAAAGCCGCTTGATAACTTTTGGCGGAGTTGATAGCGGCTTTTAGTTTGTTATTAATCTTGCCACCGCATTTTAGCGGCTTGTGCTTTGAGAGAGCTATTGGTAGTAGCTCTCTTTTTTATGCTATGAATAGTTTATAGCATTATATTAATAAGTTCAATTACAAGCCCTTAAAGTTTTGATAAAATTAAACGAGCACAAAAAGTTAAATATGCGGTGGTACTTTCGTTTGAGGGGATGATGCCAATGGTGTAATTACTATTGTACAGAGTCTTACTGAAGGGAGGTACACTTTGCTTTATGACAGCCTTTTTTGGTGCTGTCCTTACCTTTATTGGTCTCTTGGACTGTATTGTTCTAGCTTTAATAAAACTAGTAAGCGATGCAGACAAGTTGGCGCAAGCTGTAAAAAGACTAATAAAGTCTATCCACGATTTGTGGAAGAGAAAATAGAGCAAATGAAAAAGCCGCTTGATAACTTTTGGCGGAGTTGATAGCGACTTTTAGTTTGTTATTAATCTTGCCACCGCATTTTAGCGGCTTGTGCTTTGAGAGAGCTATTGGTAGTAGCTCTCTTTTTTATGCTATAAATAGTTTATAGCATTATATTAATAAGTTCAATTACTAGCTTTAATAAAACTAGTAAACGATACAAACAAGTTGGCGCAAGCTGTAAAAAGACTAATAAAGACTCTCCACGATTTGTGGAAGAGAAAATAGAGCAAACTAAAAAGCCGCTTGATAACTTTTGGCTGAGTTGAAGGCGACTTTTAGCTTGCTTTTAAATTCTATGCCACCGCATTTTAGCGGCTTGTGCTTTGAGAGAGCTATTGGTAGTAGCTCTCTTTTTTGCTATAAATAGTTTACTTCTTTTTTATTTAAATTGAAACAATAATATATTAAACTCTCTTAACAGTAATATCTCCCATATTGGCGCGGCCTTGAAGCACTAAGGTTGGACCCTCTGCTGGTTGATCACCATCAATAGTAATATCATTGAATCCTTGATTTAATTGATTATCCACCCGCCAAGACGTTGGAATGTAGAAGGTTAAATCTCCCATTGACATATTCACATTAGCAATCACTTCATCCCCAGCTGGTTTTGCTGAATCAAGATAGACATTAACGTCTCCCATTGAAACATTTATCGTTACTGTCTCTAAATGCTGTGAATGAACATAACGTGAAGTAGAAGACATTTTTTCACTAATTACAATATTGTCACCATTATCTGAACTTGTTGTATCAGAAAATACATGTTCAGCCTTAAATTTATGAGGTGCCTTTAAGTCAGACCAATTAGTACTGACTTTTTCACCATTAATAATTACAGTTGGCTTCCAACTTTTTTTGAAGATCAATCTTAAACCTCCCCAAACTAAAAATGCTGCTAAAAGCACTGTCCAAGGAACAATACTTTCAATATGAAGAGGCTTTGCATAGATAATTAATAAAAATGCAATTGAAAAAATTGTCCCACCTAAACTTCTATTAATTAAGGAAGTAATTAATGTTGCCGCAAATACTACGGTCCAAAAAATTGTCCAGAACCCTAATTCTACTGGAATTAAATGTAATTGATCTAAAACTAAAAATGCTGCTGCTGCAAGCAGGCCTAAGCCCCAAAGAATCCTTCCAAAACTGGCCTTTCTCATGATAATGCCCTTCTCTCTTTTAATCTATCATTTAAATCTCGATAATATCGTCTAGAAACATAGACTGTCTTATATGAATCATGAAATTTAATCTGACAATTAGAGATCGATTTTGTAATAGCATAAATCTGATCTAAATTTAAAATTGTCGATTTTGATATTCGCATGAACTGTCCACCTAATAAGTTTTCTAATTCATATAATTTATATTTAACAAAATATGCATTCCTAGTCGTATGCGCCATTACTTGCTTAGCGTCTGTTTCAAAAAACAAAATATCATTAATACTTAAATAGTAGGAAGTGTTGTCCATCATTCCTTCAATTTGGTCAGGATGATCTGAATCCATTTGAAGCTGTTGATAAATTCTTTCTATTTCAGGCGTTAACTGACCAGCATGAATGGTTATTTCTGTTTCTTTCTGATCCGGATCAAGTTCAAGCTTAACTTTCACAATTCTCACTTCCTTGTTTCATTTTCGATAATTATATTAAACATGAATGTAAGATTAAAATCTAGTGAAATTAACCAAGTGGTCATTTTCTAGTCCTAAGTGGTCAAAAAAAGAAGTATGAATCAAGAGGGGGATCTTGTTTCATACTTCTTTTAAGCTTTATCCTAGTAATCGCTCGGCTTGGGCAATTACATTTTTACCATTCATTGTGCCATAATCTTGCATCCCAATTGCTTCTAAGGGAATATCGTGCTTACTTGCATCCGCCTTAAGTTGGTCTTCCATGTACTTAATCTGTGGTCCAATTAAAATGCAATCTGGTGCATCTTTTTCAATAATATCTTCTACTTGAGCTGCTGCGACAGCTTTAATTTCATATTCTTTTCCTTCTGCTTTAGCAGCCTCTTTCATCTTGTTAACTAAAAGTGATGTTGAAAAGCCACCTGCACAAGACAATAAAATCTTTTTAGTCATTTACATTACCTTCTTTATAAAACCCACTCTAAATGGAGAAAGTGGATAATTTAATTCATTGTATAAGCCAATATGATGAGGATAATTCTCGTAAGCATAGCTTATTTCTTTTGGTAAGTCATCTAGTTCAAGAATCAACTTATTATTCTGTAAGTTATCGGCATTTAGTTTTATCTGTTCCACTTTCTTATCAAAGTATTTAACCTTTAAATAAGTTTCTTTTTCTAAATGGAGCTTCTGACAACGTGCTATCTTAAAAACAAACCTAAATTTGGTACCTTCACTAGAAGCATCCATTTTCTCTACATAAGGAGTACCAGCATAGTCGTTACCGGCCATGACTTTGCCAAGTCGCATCCCCATAACCTTTTTATTAGTGGGATGAATGTTATGTTCTTCTCCGCCATCAATAAAGGAAACCAAATCAACTTGAGGAATCATCCGACTAACTACTAACTGTGTTTGGCGAATTTCGGCCCCAGAATTATCTGGATAATCGGCATAACCTGGTAATTGAATTAACTTTACCGGTAAAGATGGATCATGCAAAGTTTGGCGCCAAGTATGAATGAGTAGCGGCAAGAGTTTATCATAATATTTTGCTCGATCTGTATCATTTTCTCCTTGATACCAAACCATCTGGTTAAATACACCAAACTCAATTTGCTTAAGCATTGTCTCGTTTAAGCCACTTGGCCTAGTATATAGGTCTGGCCGATACGGTGGTGGCCACGGAGTATGGCCAACAATGTTTTTTGCTGTACTTAAACTAGTGTCGGGATGCATTTTTAGATATTTAGCTAAATCTCGATTATGCTTTTCCACAGTTAAATTGTAAGCTTTTGTCTCACGATCAAAATCTTCCCAACTCTTGCCAGCAATAGTTTCATGATATTTATCTAAAAAAGCGTGTTTTAAGTCCACATCCCTAGCTAAATCTGCTTCTTTAATCCAGACACTGGCAGACGTCCCGCCTTTAAAACAATCTACTACTGCAATTGGCTCCTGGATGCCACTTTCTTGCAAGGCTAGCATCATATAGAATCCAATAGCTGAAACCATTCCAGCATTATTTTCATTAATATGGTGCCAGTGTTCTACGTGTAAATCTTTTGGTTTTACCTCACCCGTTTTAGGATCAAGGTAGTCAACTTGAGGAACATTATAATAGTAGAGATTTGAATACTTTAGCTCTTTTAGCTTCGACACTATTTCTTGATAGTGCTTCTCGTCTTTTAAGCGATATTCAATATTAGATTGACCACCCAATAAATATACGCGCCCGAAGTTTAAGTTAGAAATTGTCTGAGTTTTATTGTTACTTTTAACCGTTAATTCTTGAACTAAGTCCTCATTTACAGCCGGCAAGATAACTTCCCACTTACCGTTTTCATCACTCATAGCGAAATAAGTATGTTGATTAAAAATAACTTCTACTTTTTGCTTAGGCGCAATATATCCTCCAACTTTAAAATCTTTATTACGTGGAAAAACCATTCCATCTTGAAAAATATCTGCTAATAAATTTTGATTAAGCTTCATAATATACCTCTATGAATTAGCCTTATCCATTTCATCCATGGCAATTCTTTCCGCATTTAATTTATTATCGATTTTTACAAATGGAATATAGAGCAGCGTTGTTACAATTAAGCAAATTGCTTGTACAATCACACCGCGAATATTCCCGGTATAAAGTAAACCTGACAAAAGTGTTGGTACAGTCCATGGTACGTTGTTTACAATTGGAGCAATAAAGCCAATCTTTGTAAAGAAGAGACCAATGTAGAAACCAATTGGTTGTGCTAAAACAAATGGGATAAAGTAAATTGGATTTAATACAATTGGTAGGCCAAAAGTAATTGGTTCAGAAATATTAAAAATAGCTGGCAATAATGCAATCTTAGTAATCTTTCTAGCACCAACACGCTTTGAAGCCATTAAAATAGCTAAGACTGGTGAAAGTGAAAATGTACCAGCAGCAATAGTAGAGAAATTCATAAATAAAGTTGAAAAGATATGGTGGGCTTGACCTAACATATTTTGCGTATCATTAATTGTCCAAGTCATTCCAAAGATTGCTCCCCAAATTGAACTTGGGTGAATACCAAACCACTGCAATAAACTCCAAGTAAATTGAGAAACAAAGGCAAAAGCTCCTGTTCTTGAAATTGCTAAAGCCGGAGCTTGAAGAACTGATAAGAATAAGGCTGGCATTGTCTTACCAGTACATGCAGTACTAATTCCAGTTAAAATTATAAAGATTCCTAAGGTAATTGATCCAGGAATTAATGAAGAAAAACTTTGAGCAACAGCTGGTGGAACTGAATCTGGTAATTTGATCGTAATATTCTTTTGTGCAATCTTGTTATAAATCCAAACTGCAAATCCACTAATTAAAATTGCCGCAAATACACCTTGTGTCCCCAAATATTGAGTATCGATATAGTTTAAGACATCTACTGTCTTCTTAGTGTTAGGAATTGCATAACTAAAATTCCAAGGAATACAAATAAAGAAAGCACCTAGTCCAAATAAGACATCAGTCATATGTTCTGCTTTATCAGTAAAGAATTTTCTTGAAACCTCATATGAGAAAATAACTACTAACAATAAGGCAAAAATATTTAAAGTACCATTAGAAACCAAAGCAATTAAATTAGCAATGGTTTTTAAGCCATTATAAAAACCACTCTGTTCCCAATTACTCCATGATCCAGCAATTAATTTTCCTAAACCTAATCCTTGTTTACCAAAAATTAATCCATTCATCGGGTCAATAATGACGTTCTGAATCATAATTGCAAAACCAGCAATCATCGTTGTTGCTGCCACTAAGACAAATGTATCACGTAAAGTTAAAAGCAGTCTGTTCCCAGAAATTTTCCCGGCCACTCTAACAAAGCCATTTTGAAATTTTTTCCATCCAGACGATTTTGTAAAGTCTTTCATTTTCCTTCACTCCTCTTTTTAGAAATCGCTTACATAATTATCCTAGTACATTTGTTATAACAAATCAATAGTTGATATAACAAAAAAAGATACTTAGTTTTAAAACTAAGTATCTTTACAAAATGATTGCTTCTTTGATAGAAAACTTACTAATTCGATAATATGTTTCGTTCCATTCAAAAGGTTTACCATTCTCTAAGTAGGATTTTTGAAGCCATTTCAATAAGGGTTCATTGTCTTCAACTCTACCTTGAACTTTATTTTTCTGAACTAGCTCGCTAGCAGCATGCACTAAAGAAATATCACGCACAGCCTTCTTTGGCTTAAGACCAATTTTTTGACTAATTAAAGGATAGATTGAGCTTTCAAGCATCTCCATATTCATCCCTTGAATGACTTTAGCTGGAATACAAATCTTTTGAAAAGCAACTACGTCTTGCTTACTCAAAGCAGCCCGTCTAACCGTATAAACAATATCATATGGTTGAAGTTCTAAAGCCTTGGTAATTTTTTCATCAACTTGTCCTACTTCAAAGTCTGTTACTTTTAACTTGTACTTCTTTAGATTGATTAACTCTAACCGATCAGAATTAACTGCACTTGAAATCTCAGTATCTTTTACAAAAGTACCGGCGCCTTGAATGCGGTAAATTAAATCTTGCCGCTCTAGTTCACTAAGTGCATTTCGAATTGTAATTCTACTGACATTATAAGCATTTGCTAGATCAAATTCTTTTGGTAATTGATCATTGGGATTGTATTCTCCAGTTTTAATTTCATGCTTAATCTTATCTGCAATTAACAAATACTTGGGAATTTCTTTCACTTATACTCACCACCTAATTTGTTATAACAAATCTAATTTGATTCTAGCATGAAATTACTTCTTCGTCACTCACCTACTTAATACTTCCGATAAGCAGGCGCCTGATAGTCTTCCATAAACTGCAGAATTTTATCAAAATCGGTTCCAAAATAAATTGCGTCTAAGTAGATGTTCTCCAAAAAATCATCTTGATTCATCCGCTTAAGGAGTTTATCTAAATAATCATAGAAACCCTTGTAATTATAGAAAGCGACTGGCTTGGCATTGTCACCAATTGCGGTCCAAGAAATAGCCTGACTTATTTCTTCTAAAGTTCCAATACTTCCAGGTAAAGCTACCATTCCATCTGCTAGATTCATCATGGTATCTTTTCGCTTATCCATATTAGGAACTACACGGAAATCCTGTACTTCGTCGTAAGCAGCTCCGCGATCCTTTAATTCTTCAGTAATAATGCCGTGGACGATACCACCATTTTCTAAAACACCGTCTGCAACTGCCCGCATTAAGCCGAACTTTCCGCCACCATAAACTAATTCAATTTGGTGGTCGGCCATTTTCTTACCAAAATTATAGGCAGCCTTGGTGTATTCAGGACGATTACCAGCCCTGGCACCACAGTATACTGCAAGTTTTTTAATCATTTTATCTACCTGATTTCTATCTAATTAATTTGTCTATCTCATCTATCTTAAAATTATTTTCTCTTTAATTACAATAAAAGCGCATAAAAAATACACAAGCCTATCTAAACTTGTGTAAAAGGACTATATTATAGTAAATTATTTTTTGTTCTTATCTTTATCTGAGTCCAAAAAGTAAATTAAAGTTTGCAGTTCAGTTGCTAAGTCAACATTTTGAACCCGAACGCTAGATGGAGCAGATAAACGAAGCGGCGTGAAGTTCATAATTCCCTTAATTCCAGCATCAAACATTTCATTAGCTGTCTTTTGGGCTGCCGTTTGGGGAACACAGAGAATGGCAATGGTAATCTGTTGTTCACGCAATTGCTTCTTCATCTCACTCATGTCATAAACAGGCACACCTGACATAATTGTCCCAGTAATTTCTGGATTAATGTCAAAAGCGGCACTAATTCTGATATTATTAGTACGCTTAAAGTTATAATTTAAAAGCGCATGACCCATGTTACCAACACCAACCAAGGCAACATTGGTCAAGGTATCTTGATTTAAAATCTTTTTAAAGAAATTAAGTAAGTTCTTAACGTCATAACCGTATCCACGCTTACCTAAAGCACCAAAATAAGAAAAGTCTCGACGAATTGAAGCACTATCTACCTGAACAGCTTCAGCAAGTTCAGTTGAAGATACTTTTTCTTTCCCTTCATCATTCAAAAATATCAAATAGCGGTAATAAAGTGGCAAGCGTCTAGCGGTAGCCTTAGGAATCTTAATTTCATCCATGAGAGGCCTCTTTCTTTCATAAAATAAAAATGTGAAATATTTACTAATCAAACTAATAATAGGCATTCTTCAAGGATAAATCAAGAAACAATTTTCACAAAGATAATATTTTCATAAAATTTAAAATATTTGATATGTTAAAATAAGCTCTAGGAGAAAAATATTATGATTATTGCACAAGCTCAAGACCTCGAACAACGTTTTGGAGGCAATACTATTTTCAGTAACATTTCTTTTTCTGTTCCTGATAATGCCAGAATCGGTCTGGTTGGTCCTAACGGAGCAGGAAAAACTACCTTATTAAAGATTATGACTGGCCAACAAGAACCAACTAGTGGCCAATTTACCATTAATAAGGGATTAAAAGTCGGCTATATCGCCCAGGAAAATGCCCTTGATGAAAACAAAACTATCTGGGATGAAATGCTTACTGTATTTGATAA
>DBFNNF010000156.1:0-3266 GCA_048407585.1 Lactobacillus johnsonii
TTAAGCAGTAAAAATGTGACAAATGTCATATTTATTACATAGAAAACGATTACATTTGGCACTTATGTACACGCTTTCATAATGATAAATTATAACTGTAATTAAGAGAAGGGGTGTAAAAGTGAAAAATCTAATTTTAGTTTCTCACGGTAAATTTGCTGAAGGACTTAAAACTTCGTTAGATATGTTTGCTGGGGATGCAATTAAAAGAGTTCATACATTGTGCCTATACAATGGTGAATCAGCAGATGATTTTAAGAAAAAAGTTAATGATTTCTTTGAGAAACAGAACTTTAGTTCTGAAGATGAATTTGTGATTTTAGCCGACATAATCGGTGGAAGTCCACTAACAACGTTTTTAAGTGTTTTTTCTGAAAGAGGATTAATGAATAGAGGCGTTGTTCTAGGTGGAATGAACTTTACTATGGCGTTAACTGCAACGGTTTCTTTAGACACAATGAGTAAAGAAGATATTGCTAAAAATGCCTTGGATGAAGCCAGACAAGCATTGAAGCAATATGAAATTACACCAGAAGATAGCACAGACGATGATGACGATATTTAGGAGGAAATAAAAATGACTGTATCACTTGTTAGAATTGATGACCGTATGATTCATGGCTTAATTACTACTCGTTGGGCAAAGGAAGTTCCGTGTGATGGAATTATCGCTGTAAATGATAAGGCTCATGATAATCCAATTTTAAAAGAAGCTTATAAGTCAGCAGCTGAAGGTCAAGGGAAAAAATGCTTTGTTTGGACAATGGACCACTTTAAGAAAGTTCAAGATAAAGTTTTAGCTTCAAACACACGTTACTTTTTAATAACTAAGAATCCTCTTGATATGAAAACTATTTTAGTTGACTGGGGATTTAAACCAAGTGATGTAAATGAAGTCATTGTTGGACCAGGAAATGATCGGCCAGGTGCTATTAAGTTGGGCGATAATCAATCATTTACTCAAGAAGAAGGAGATGCCTTTGAAGCAATGGCTGATAAAGGTTATAAGATTCACTTTGCACTTCTTCCGGATAAGCAAATCGGTTACTGGGACAAATTTAAAGGTAAGTTTGGTTATTAAAATATAAGTCATAAGTATAGGTAAAGAGGTAGAAAAAATGACTATAAGTTGGTTACAAGCCTGTATATTTGGTTTGTTAGCATGTTTATGTTCAAACTCTTGTATGGCTGGTCAAGCTATCGGTAACTACATGATTGGTCGTCCTCTAGTTGGAGGATTAATTTGTGGTATCGTAATGGGAAACGTTCCATTAGGAATTGCTTGTGGTGTTGCAACACAATTGGTTTACATTGCTTTGGTAACTCCAGGTGGTACTGTTTCAGCTGATGTTCGTGCAATTTCTTATATTGGTATTCCTTTAGCAATGGTTGCCATTAGTTCTAGAGGACTGAGCCCATTTAGTAGTCAAGCAGCTAATATGGCTAAGTCACTAGGTACTTTGGTTGGTACTATCGGTTCAGTTCTGTTTTACTCAGTTGCATTCCTAAACTTGGTTTGGCAATCAATGGGCTGGAAAGATATTGAAAACAATAAATTAGATAGATTATACGCAGTTAACTTTGGCTGGCCATGGATTTCACACTTGATCTTCTCATTCTTGCCAACTGTTTTAATGACTCACTTTGGTGCACAAGGAGTTACTGCACTACGTAACGCCCTTCCTATGGATGGTATTCCAATGAAGACCTTGTTTACTGTTGGTGCTATGCTTCCATGTGTTGGTATTGCTATTTTACTTCGTCAGATTGTTAATAAGTCAGTAGACTTTATTCCATTCTTAGTTGGTTTTACCTTAGCTGCTTCATTAAAGCTAAACTTAGTATCAATTACTGTAATTTCATTACTATTTGCCGTAATTATGTACGAAATTGAAATGAGCAAAGGAAAAACTGCTCCCGCTGCTACTAGTGCAAATACGACTGTAGATGATGACGATGAGGAAGACGAGGATATTTAACAATGGATGAGAAAAAGATTAGTCACAAAACATTAAATAAATCCTTTAACTTATGGTTCTGGGGTGCTTTAACCTGTTTCTCACAGGAACAAATGCAAACATTCGGATATTTAGCTTCTATGTTGCCAATTATTAAAGAACTATATCCAGATAAAAAACAACAACAAGAAAATATTCATGCATATACAGCTTTCTTCAACACCAACCCTATGTTAGGTTCAGTTATTATTGGTACGACTGCTAGTTTGGAAGAAGCTCGTGCAAACGGCAAGGGAATTGACGGTGAAACTATCAATGACATGCGTGCTGGGTTAATGGGCCCTATTGCTGGTATCGGGGACTCATTAATTGATGGTACTTTAATTCCAATTCTTTTAGGTATTGCTTTAGGGATGTCAAGAAATGGTTCACCAGTTGGTGCAATTTTCTATATTATAGCTTGGAGTTTAATTGCTTACTTTGGTCAACGTTTCTTATACTTCCGTGGCTATAAACTAGGTGATAAAGCAGTTGATATTCTAGTTGGTACTCAAGGTAAGGCAATTCGTAAAGCTATTTCAATTGTTGGTGGAATGGTAGTTGGTGGTGTTCTTGCAAGTTGGGTAAGTGTTACAACATCATTGAAATTGCGTGACTCAAGTGGTCGTGTATTTATGGACTTGCAAAAGCAGCTTGATAATATTTATCCTGGTTTGCTTACTGTTATCGTTACTTTCTTATGCTGGTGGTTGATGGCTAAGAAACATGTTTCAGCTATTTGGACTATGATCATTTTAATTGGAGTTGCCTTCTTAGGTGTATTGGTTGGCTTCTTCAATCCAGGTTTATCATACTAAGTAGAATCTTGGAGGAGATTTAGTAATGACAATTGAAGAGTTAAGAAAAGGCTATGTTAACGAAGTTAATTATCAAAAAAAGATGCTAAAAAATCTAAAAACTTGGTTTAATTTATTTTTTATGATTAGTGCAATTGGTGTTGTATTAATTTATTACTTTCATGCTAAAACTCTTTGGTTGTTTATTACAGGAATAGTGCTATTTGTTTTAGGATCTTTAGGCATGTCGATCTTTGGCTATGGACAATGGAAAGGTCGACAAAATTTAAACTTGTTGATAGATGATTATCAACAAAAAGTAACTATTTTCACGAAAAAAGTAGAATCTAAGTAAAGATATTCCCCTATAATTATTGTTTACTTAAGCATTCATCAAAGGAATCACATTATAGCAGAGATGTGATTCTTTTTTTTGTTCAAAAAATGTTTGACATCTAACAAAATAAAAATA
>DBFNNF010000157.1:0-1697 GCA_048407585.1 Lactobacillus johnsonii
GCAAGAAGAAGACTTCTATAATTACTTAGACACTTCCAATCAAATCATTGATCCATTTAATTTTAATAAGGAAAATTTAAAAATTACTAAGATTAAATGGACTTCACTTGCTGATTTACTAATTCAAATCCAATCTTTCAATCCCATAATTAGTATTGAGAGTATTGGTAACAAAACATATACAGGACGCATTAACATGATTACCTCTACTTCAGTTTATTTAGATGAACAAACTGAAGAATACAACTTAACAGAATTTCCGTTAAAGATTGATTACAATAAAATAGTTGGAGTTTCTGCTAATTCAATCGAAAATAAACTTTTTAACAATTGGCTATTAATGGAAAATCATCCTACTAATCAAGAGCTAGTCGAGTTGCATTTCGACTATTACGATGATTCGCGCTTTAACACTTATTATCTTGGAAAGATTATCAAAGAAGATGAGAATCATTTATTATTTGAAAGTTTAAATAATTTAGGTCAACTTGATGGAATACTCTTAATCAATAAGAAGCATTTAATCCATACTGTGCATCAAAGTACTGAATTAGATTACTACCAATACTTAGTAAATTATCATCACAAGCAAAGTACTTTTAATCCCCGTAATTTGAAAATAGATTATCCTCTATCGAAATTAAAATCCGCTATTAAGAAGCAGGAACTAGTAGGTATTGATAACTATGCATTTGACAATACGAATATTGGAGCAGTTACTGCAACTTTCGAAGATTATTTTCTCTTGCAGAATCTCAATGATTATTCTCTCTCTGATAGTATCCAAAAAATACACTTTGATGATTTAATCGCCGTAGAATTGACAAGTAATACTCAAGTCCTCTTAACAAATTACTTAAATCGTTAATACCATGATCAAGAAAGCTACAAGTAGCTTTCTTTTTTTAACTAAAATATTTGCTAAATTCATTACGATACTCTGTAGGGGTCTTGTGTTTCCAGGACTTAAAATTTCTATTTAAAACTCTAGTGTTAGAAAAGCCACTCTCATAAGCGACTAATTCAATTGATTTATTTGTATTTAAAAGTAGTTCTCTAGCATGCATTAAACGAACTAATTTTAGATATTTACCCATGCTTAAGTTATTGGTCTGCTTTAATTGCCGGTTTAATGTCACATGAGAAATATTAAACTTCTGTGCAATATCGCCAACTTGGATATCTTCTTGAAAGTGCTCATTAATATACTTAATTATCTCATCCCCTAAAGCTAGATTGGGACTTTGAACAATTTGCTCTTTATTATTAAAATTTTGATCAAGTAAAACGATAATTTTCATCAGATGACTTAATACTATAAAACGGCGAGCATCAGTTAATGGCTTTCGGCATAACCGACCCAGTTCTGCTACCTCTTTTACCAATTCATTATATGCCCAATTCTTTTTTGTACTCTTCTGACCTAATAAATTGAGATTCCAGTTAATACTTGATGGATACTGACTTAATAAAAAATCATCATCAATGATTAACCCCTCATATTCCCATTCACCTGCTTCACCTGATGCACTATGAATTTGACGCCGATTAACTAACCAAATATCTCCACTATTGAAATGATAAGTCTGTCCTTCAAGAGCAAAACGAAGATCTTTTCCTTTAATTAAATAGTTCAGTTCAATTCCCTGATGCCAATGTTCAGGCTGTATAACATGATTATCATAATAAAAATAAAA
>DBFNNF010000158.1:0-4277 GCA_048407585.1 Lactobacillus johnsonii
ATTAACTAAGTTAGCCTCATACAAAGTATAGTCGCCAATATCTCGATCTGCAGTATAGATTCTATCTGGTGCTGATGCATGAAAGTGTAAACCTAATTTTAGGGAAATTGTCTCTAAATCTAGATAATTATCATAGGTTAATTTTTTCTCAAACAAGACATTTCCCGCAGTTGTTTCTACTACTCCACCACCAAAACAAACTACGTATTGATCATCTTGGCTATCTAAACCTAATTCTGTCAGAATCTTTTCTACTCCGCTCAATGGTCGACCTGTAGCAATAACAATTTTTATCCCTGCACTTTTTGCTTTTAAAATTGCATTTTTTACTTTTGGAGTCAGTTCTTTTTTAGAATTTAATAATGTACCATCAACATCAATTGCGATTATTTTTATATTTTTCATCTTATAATTTGCCTCAATATTGCCAATCCTACAACTCCTAATCCAATGCATCCCACAACACTTAATTGCAAGCGCCAAGTAATCGTTAAGTAGGCAATAAATTCACGTACAAAGGCATTTAAGGTAAAGTACCATTTTGTTTTTGCACCATAACCAATACATTGTAGGCCTAATCTCTTTGCTAAAACTAGGGCACGATATACATGGTAAGAATTAGTTACGATAGCAAAACGAGAATCTGGTTTCATCAATCTATGTGAAAAAATCAAATTTTCTCTAGTTGTCTTTGACTTATCTTCAACAATAATATCTTGCTTCGGAACACCTTTTTCTTCAGCGTATTTTGCCATTGCCACTGCTTCAGGAATCTCTTCACCTGGTCCTTGTCCACCTGACATAATAATTTTTGAGCCAGGATTACGACGATATACCTCTATTCCGCGATTGATTCTTGCAGCAAGAAGCGGTGTTACCTTTTTTCCCATTAAACCTGCTCCAAGTACAACCACGTAGTCTAACTTCTTAGTCTTAATATTCACTAGATTAATCCAAGAAGTTAAAGTATACATCATCATAATAAAAATCAGATAAATAATTACGAGGTTAATAAACAAATATACATAAGTTCCAAAATTGTTATGGGTCAATTTTCCGACTAATGGAAAGAGAAATAAATAAGCAATAATTCCGATGCCCATTGCTAACGACAAGAAGTTAGTCCAGCGATTACCTTCGCGAATTAAAATCTTAATCCCATCATAAATAAACATAATGATCAAAATTGCAATAAAAGCCACAACAGAAAACATTATTGCCATTAAAATTAGCACAAAAATCAGCAAAACAACTTGATGAGTAACAGGAAAAATTTCGGCAGCAATTAATAAACTAACTGCCGTAAATAAGCCAAAAGTAATTATTGTCCATACTAAAGTCATTCCTGACCATAAACTTCGTCTCTCATGGGTTAAAACCCAGAGAAATGTTCCTAATGCTAATAAAAATAAAACTAATACAATTGAAAATGATAAGACCACTTATCATTTCACCACCTTAATCTATTACATACATTCCTTGTGTTTAGTCTTTTATTAATTATACAAAATAATTGTCTTCATGTTTTTGATTCAGTATAATTAAGAAAATATTTTTAGGGAGGACAAAAAATGGCAGAACAGATTTTAGTAACAACTACTGAAAATATTCCTGGTCGAAAATATGAAATTATTGGTGAAGTTTTTGGGGTTACAACTCAATCAAAAAATGCAATTCGAGATTTTGGTGCTGGCTTAAAAAGTATTGTCGGTGGTGAAATTAAGGCTTATACTTCAATGTTAACTGAATCAAGAGATCAATCAATTGCTCGCCTTCGTCAAAATGCCTCCGAAATGGGCGCCGATGCCGTAGTTATGATGCGCTTTGATTCAGGCTCTATTGCAGGCGATATGCAATCTGTCGTTGCTTACGGAACTGCTGTTAAATTTATTGATTAATCTAAAAAACTGGCTGTTCAGCCAGTTTTTTATTTTCTTAAACCTTTTGGATAGAAGTTCTTTAAAATTTGATCATTTCCAATTTTTCCGAAACTGAAGATATGGTCTTGATAAGCAACCAAAACAAAGCCGCGCAAATTACTATCTACCTTAATCGTCTCTCCATGTATATATCGCTCATACTCTGCCTTATCTTCAAAATTAATTAGTTGTTTTTGTTCTTTTTGTCCCAATACCTCAGCTAGTTGATGACTTGGTTCAAAGCGCTTTTTCTTAAGTAAGCCTAATTCAACACCATTATTTAGAACATGTAGTTCAGTTAGCAGGTCTGGATCAAGAGCTGGGACAAAGACGTGACCATTACTTTGCAAAACCTCATTTTGCCAATTTTCTAAACTAGCTGGCAGAGCAAAATTATCTAATACTTTTGCAACCACACTAATCTCATCTTTATTTAAACGCGTAATTGTACTCTTTTTCTGACGTTTGTTCTTTCTCTTTTTAGCCTTAGTTGAAATCTCTTGATTCTCTTCAATATTTTTCAAGTGAGCAACAAACTGGCCTTCACCCACTCCATTTTGAAACCAAAGTCTAACCGTTTCCTTTAATTCTGGCAAGTTAGACTTTGACCAATCTGGTCTACCAGCCGACATTCCTGAATAGAGCTTAAGAGGTTCAATCTCTAACGGATAGTTTTCAACTAGCCATGCTACTATTTCTTCATCTTCTTCGGGAGAATATGTACAAGTAGAATAGACGATCTCTCCACCTGGCTTTAACATCTTCATTGCTTCACTCAGAATTTCTTTTTGTCTAGTTTGGCATGTTAATACATAGTCAGGAGTCCAATATTGTATCGCAGCAGGATCTTTTCTAAACATCCCTTCTCCAGAACACGGTGCATCAACTAAAATCTTATCAAAAAAGTGAGGCAATTTTTTTGATAAGCGATCGGGGCTTTCGTTAGTGACTACAACATTTGTAGCTCCCCATCTTTCTAGATTTTCTCTTAAATCCTTTGCTCTACTTTTTGAAATTTCATTAGCTACTAAGATCCCCGTATCATCTAGCAAACTCGCTAATGCAGTTGATTTGCCGCCTGGAGCAGCACATAAATCAAGTACCTTGTCTCCAGGTTTTACATTAAGAGAAACTGCTGGATACATGGCCGATGGATCTTGGGAGTAAACATAGCCGCCTGTCCATTCACTATCACGCCCGGAAATTTCTCCATAATATCCATCTTTAGTAAATTCAATTGGTTCTTTAAGACTATAGTGAACATCCTGATAATTATTTTTTAGTGGGTTTAAACGAAATCCCTTTTTACTTGGACTATCAATTGCAGTAAAAAATTTACTACTTTCTTCTTCTCCCAATAATTTCTTATATTTCTCAACAAATTCAATTGGCAATGACATTATTTTTCCTTCTTAATTTTTATTAAAAGCAGCATTAATACATAAGTAATAATCTGCATTGCAAAAACGATTAAAAATAGGACATATAACTGACTATGATTAGAGTAAAAACTCCACATTTGTAAACCCAAACTAGTCAAAATAACAATTATTCCATTGGCTAAAAAGAAACGTAAACCAGAATCAGCTAATAAGTGAGCCCAGATTTTGCCAGGAACATATTTTAAGTTTACCGGATTTTCAGCTAGGACTGCTGCAATTGCTGCAACTATCAGTGCAATTACAACACAGAAAATCGCACCGATTAATTTCTTAGTTGGACTGATCCC
The DNA here is from genome assembly GCA_048407585.1 of Lactobacillus johnsonii. Taxonomy (GTDB): domain Bacteria; phylum Bacillota; class Bacilli; order Lactobacillales; family Lactobacillaceae; genus Lactobacillus; species Lactobacillus johnsonii_C. The sequence continues at coordinate 3,649 of DBFNNF010000158.1, forward strand.
GTGTTGCTTATTGTAGGTTTTACTAAAGTCCTTAATCTGCATACTTCCCCGAAGATAATGTTGTAAAGCATTCGCCTCGTTTTTATTCAACCCATCTACTACTACCTTATAGTTGGTAATTGATTCTTTTGCAGTTGGTTGGTTAATTCCAGTTGAAAGATAATAAACAGCCTGTCCGTTTTGACTTTCATTGTTTTTCTTTAATTCACCAATAATTGTGACATAATCATTATTCTCTTTTAGATAATGATTATTTTGTAAGGTTACGACTCTATTTTTAGTATCAGATGAGATAACTGCAAAAGGAATTGTTCCATCAAAGTCATTTTTACTAAAGTACCGAGAACTTCCCTTAGCAAGCGGTTGACTTTTCAAATTATAGTTAGCCCAAATTAAAACGCGGTCGGGAATATAGTCCGATTCAAAGTGAATCTGTACCTTATCATGAGAGAATTTTTTATTAACATAGGTTAAGAACTGTTTAATATTATGCTTTTTCTTAGGATTAAAAACATAATATGTGCTTGATAAACCATTATTACTTAAAACTTGATCAGCTCTCTGAGACTGCTGCCGTGACAAAATTAAGCCCAGTCCTAAGAAAGCTAAAAATGAAATTCTTAAAAGAA
>DBFNNF010000159.1:0-1483 GCA_048407585.1 Lactobacillus johnsonii
TATAGAAGGTTAGCTATCCATCTTTTAGAAATTAAAAATTTAAATTATTCTGTTGATAGAAATACCATTCTGAAAAATATTAATCTAAGTGTAAATTCAGGAGACTTTTTAACAATTATAGGGCCTTCCGGTGCAGGAAAAAGTACACTTTTAAAAATTATTGCTAGCTTACTTACACCTACTTCTGGTTCAATCGAATATGAGGGAAAAGATATTAGTCAATATTCTCCGCTTGAATATCGTCGGCAAGTTTCCTATTGCTTCCAGCAACCGTCTCTTTTTGGAAAAACGGTAAGAGATAATCTGATTTTTCCTTACCAAATTCGAAGGGAGGAAGTCAATGAAGAGCATCTAACTGAATTATTAAATAAAGTAAGTCTAAATCATACTTTCTTGAAGAAAAATATTAATTCTTTATCTGGTGGAGAAAAGCAACGAGTTGCCTTAATTCGAAATTTAGTCTTTTTACCACGAATTTTACTATTGGATGAGGTAACCACAGGACTTGATGAAAATAGTAAAGAAATTGTTCATCATTTATTTGATGATGTGCGCAAGAAACATGTTACGATCTTACAAGTAACTCATGATAAAAGTGAAATTGAAAAAGCCAATAAAATTTTTGAAGTGAAGAAGGCATTTCTCGATGAAAAACGTAGTTGTCAGTAACTGGTCTCTAGTTTTTGCATTCTTATTAGTCTTAGTATCAATTGGAATTTCTGTTAAAGAAAAGCTAGGCCTTACTAAAGATATTTTGGTTAGTGTTGTGCGAGCCATTATTCAGCTAGTCATTATTGGATATATTTTAAAAGTAATTTTCAATGTAAATACTTTTTGGCTAACCTTTGTTTCTACACTTGTTATCATTTTTAATGCTTCATGGAATGCGAATGGTAGAGATCCAAATACTAATCGAAAATTATGGAATTCAATTGTAGCTGAGGCCGTAGGAACCTACATTACATTGGCTGTATTACTTCTTTCTGGCGTCATTAAACCGATACCCATGCAAGTAATTCCAATTACAGGGATGATTGCAGGTAATGAAATGGTTGCAATAGGTCTTTGCTATAAATCTTTAAATGAAAGTTTTCATGATTTAAGACAGCCTGTTTTAGAAAGGTTAGCTTTAGGTAGTGATATTAAAACGGCATCGATGCCAATTATTCGGCGTAGTATTAAGACTGCTATGCAGCCAACGATTGATTCAGCTAAGACAGTAGGGTTAGTTAATTTGCCGGGGATGATGTCAGGATTGATCTTTGCTGGAGTAAATCCAATTTATGCAATTAAGTATCAGATTATGGTAACTTTTATGCTTTTATCTGCTACAAGTTTAGGAGCGATCATTTCTGTTTATCTTGCCTATAAAAATTATTTTAATGATCAGATGCAATTAATGCTCTAACAATAACAAAAAGACTGTTCTGGTATTATTTCAGAACAGTCTTTTAAATTATATGAAACTAAAATTTAATATATT
>DBFNNF010000160.1:0-1497 GCA_048407585.1 Lactobacillus johnsonii
TTTCTCTTTTTCTTTGCCACTTAGCAATTAATGGTAAGAGCACACCTAAACCGATCATCAAAAGAGGTTCAACAATATTTAAGATTAACATATGCCACCAAGTAGATGATCCGGCTTTAGCATCGATTGGCACGATCCCAAAGGTTGCTCCGGTAACAGTAATAATTAGACACCACCAGCCGACAATAACAGCAAATGTTTTATTCTTAATGAAAACATATTGAGATGGGAATTTTTCTGGGTGAAGTCTAATTTTAATAAATGCCCAGAAGAGTAATCCAGTAACGTACGGAGAAACAATTCCGTTTAAGTTTAATAACTGATTAAAAATATCATTTACTGAAGGAAGAGTAGCACTCAAAAATAGAAGTACAGAACAAATTCCTGTTGTTAACCAATATCCATTGATTGGTAAGCCATTCTTATCAGTTTTAGTTAATTGTTTTGGTAAGTATTTTTTGGCAGTATCTGATAAGAAGATTCTAGCACCACCATCAACTAAAACAGCTAGTTGGGCTAGCATATAAAGAGCTTGGGTAATGATGAAAGTGTATAAGAAAAATTTCCCCATACCGAATTTTTCACCCATGGCTTGGAAGGCATAATAAGAACCATTCATCTTTAAGTCGTCAGGTAAGTGATGTGCATTAAAGAAGACGCCTAGTGCAAATGAACCAAAGATGGTTAGAAAACCTGTCATGATTGCTAGCATGTACATTGCTTTAGGGAAGTTTCTAGGCCCATCTTTCATCTCAGTAACATAAGGAGCAACAAATTCAGCCCCGTTCATGGCAAAAATTAATAATCCTAATGACATTAGGAATTTCATATCAAAAGTTGGTAAGAAATTTTTGAAGTGGAAGGGTTGAGTAGCAATTCTGCGGCCTTCACCCAAATATACGATAGTCATAATTACAAAAAGAATGGTCATGATAAACATGGCACCCCCACCGATGATAGATAACCATTGTAGCGAGTTAGCAAATCGGTGTTGGAAGAATATAAAGATGACAAAAATAATTGCTGTAAATAAAGCAAAAGCCCAATTACTCATTTCTTTGTCACTTAATGCATGTCCTTTAAAAAGCCATGCAAAAGAAACAACTGTTGAATTAGCTACATCAACTAAATATGGTAGTGAAACTACCCAGTAGCACCAAGCAGTAATATATCCCATTCGATCGCCAGAGGTGTGTCTTAACCAAGAAGATAAGCCTCCGCCATCATCTGAAAAAGTAGCTCCTAGTTGTCCGACGATTAATTCGTATGGAACTACAAATAGAATTAACAGTAATATCCAGTCACTAACTACAGCTAATCCTTGATTTTGAAAGTTATAGATAATGTCATCAAAACCAATAACTGTAACAAAGTCCATTAAGGCAATCACGGGCCAAGTTAGTTTTTTACGTTTTTGTGCTTCAACAAAAGTATCCAAAAATATTTTCCCCCTAAAAATCCTATACTATTATCATTTATCTAAAGTTAGGAGGTGGG
>DBFNNF010000161.1:0-1388 GCA_048407585.1 Lactobacillus johnsonii
TGTCAAGAGTAACATGGTTTACACTTTGTGCAAGCACATGGTTTACATGTTATCAATAACAAACGAACATAAAAATGAACTTGAAATGAGGGCGAAGCCCGAATGGAAAGTTCATTTTTTATGTTTCGCCTCGGCGAAACGTGGGTCATTTTCGATTAGATAAGCTTTTTTAAAGGTAAACACTCTCTTTTCTATATCTATCTGTCCTATTCTGAATTGCCTGAAATATAGATTTATGAGATGCTGTCCTTTATTGGATTCTTTTACAGCAATAGTTTTTCCGCTAAACGCCTCGCTTAAATAATAACCTTGATTTCTTATGGTGACATATCCGCTCTCTTTTACCATTCTCAATTTATATTCATCGCTGTATTCCCATTCTGATATGTCAGGCGTGTATGCCCGTTCGCTCGGATGGTAATGTTTTGCCGGTGTGTCAAGATTTAATGCGTAATGCGGACGTTTTGTGTTGTAGAAATCACGGTATTTGTCAAGCTTTATTTTTGCGTCTTCAAAATCTTCAAAGCTTTCATACTTTAAAAATTCTCTGGTTAATGAGCCGTTGAACCGTTCTTCCTTGCCCTGTGTCTGCGGATGGAATATGCGCCCGTGTAAAGTCAATATTCCCAGCTCCATAAACCAAACTTCAAATCTTGAAAATCCCGTAGACTGAGATGTTCCCCATGGTGTGCCGTTATCACAAAGAAATGAAAACGGCATACCGTATTTCAAAAAAATATGCTCCATTTGCTGCCTTACCTCTATGTATGTTTCCCCGGCGAGCGGCGCACAGCAAAGGCTGAATCTTGAGCAATCATCAATGATATCAAGCGGATGACATCTTACTCCGTTTCTCATGGCAAAATGTCCTTTAAAATCAGCCTGCCACATTTCATTGGGTTCACTTTTTTCAAATCTGACATAAGGCGTTGCAATCTGACTTGCTTCCTTTGTTATCAACCCATTGCGTTTAAAAATATCATTGATGGTTCTTGGACAAGGAATATCTGTTATTCCCTCATCACGGAGCATACGGTGTATTTTAGTTGCACCTATCGCAGGATACTTTTTCCTGTATTCTACAATGAATTTCTCAACTTCATCATTTGTCTTGTTACCAACAATATGCGGTGCTCTACTTTGATCACATAGCGGTTGACCGTTCAGGTAACGTTCAATCCATTTGTCACCGGTGGGTCGGCTTATTCCATATTCCCGGCACAATTCGGATTTGCTTTTTTCGTGTGACAACACTCTTTTTACAAATTCTTCTCTCATAGTTACTATTACTTTCTCTTCCCAAGGCATAAACTTTGACTCCTTTCGAATTTTATGCCTCTATTTTATCATAAATATGTAAACTATGTCCTTGCACATTCTGTAAACTA